>NZ_JBQJIK010000051.1:0-60213 GCF_052078665.1 Inquilinus sp. CA228
CGGGAGGGGGCCGGCCGGCGGCCGGGCCCCTTCTCTATATGTAACGACGATTCAGCGCCGCGGCAGCAGCTTCTGCACCTCGTCGGCGGCGTCGGCCAGGGCTTCCTCCGGCGTCGCACTCTGCTCCACCACCCGCGACAGGTTGTCGACGATGGTCTGGGTCACCTTCACGCCGTTGCTGCCGGGGAAGGCGTACCAGGGCCGCATCTTGCCCATCTGCTCCAGCCCGGCCTTGAACAGCGGGTTCTTGGCGTAGAAGTCGCCGAGATATTCGGGCGACTTGGCCGCCAGGTCGTTGTTCGGGACGTAGCCGGTGCCCGGCACCACCACCGAGGCGCCGTAAGGCCCGGCGGCGAACTTGATGAACTCCCAGGCCGCCTGCTGCCTGGCCGGGTCGCGGGTCAGCATCACCGCGGCGTTGCCGCCGGTCGGCAGCTGGCCCTTGGCCGGGTCCAAGAGCGGGATCGCCGCGGTGCGCAGCTCGAACTTGTCGCCGACATTCTTGATGGTGTTGCGCAGCGCGCCGGTGGTCTGGAACTCGATCCCGACCTTGCCGGCGACGAAGGCCTGCTCGCCGGCGGACTTGGTGAAGACCGGCATGCCGCCCTCGGTCACCATGCGCCGGACCAGGGTGAAGGCGGCCAGGCCTTCCTGGCCGTCGAAGGCGACCTTCTTCTCATCCGCCGACAGCATGTCGCCGCCGGCGCCGAACAGCAGGGCGCTGAACATCCAGTCGTCGCCCTGCCAGCGGAAATCGATGCCGTCGACACCGTCGCCCAGCGCCTTGATCTTGGCGCCCAGCGCCAGCACCTCGTCCCAGGTCTTGGGCGGGGTGTCCGGGTTGCCGCCGGCTTTCCGCACCAGGTCGGCGTTGTAGTACATGATCGGGTTCGAGGTGGCGAAGGCCAAACCGGCCTGCTGCCCGCCGAACTGGGCCAGGCCCAGGATGTGGTCGCTGAAGCCCTGCTCGGCCATGCGGCCGTCCTTGTCGACGAAGGGCTTGAGGTCGACCGAGATGCCGCGCTCGGCCACCACCCGCAGCCGGTTCAGGCCGATGAAGGTGATGTCCGGCATCTCCGTGGTGCCGGCTTGGCGCAGGATCAGCTGCAGCCCGTCCTCATAGGTCGGCGACGGGCTGGCGAAGACGATCTTCACGTCCGGATGCTCGGCCATGAACTTCTGCGAGATCGTGTCCATCACGTCCTTGAAGAAGCCCGGCATCGGGTAGTGGACGGTCAGGGTGGTCTCAGCCTGGGCGGCGCCGGTCATTGCCGCCGCCAGAGCCATGCCCGCCAGCGCGGTTCGGATCAGTTTCAAGATTGCCCCTCTCTGGAAGAAATGCGACCGGGTCAGCCCTTCAGCCCGGTCAGGGTGATGCCTTCGATGAAGCGGCGCTGGGCGGCCAGGAAGGCGGCGACCAGCGGCAGGGTGACGATCACCGTCGCCGCCATCAGCGCGCCGTAGTCGTCGCCGGCCTCGGCCGCGCGGAAGAACAGCAGGCCCAGCGGCGGCGTCGCCATGCGGGTGTCGCTGACCACGATCAGCGGCCAGAACAGGTCGTTCCAATGCGCGACGACCGAGAAGATCGCGAAGGCGGTGATCGCCGGCCAGGCGTTCGGCACGATGACGCGCCAGACGATCGCCAGCTCCGACATCCCGTCCAGCCGGGCCGCGGCGATCAGGTCGTCCGGCATCGCCCGGAAGAACTGCAGGAACAGGAAGATGCCGAACACCGAGATGGTGAAGGGCGCCACCAGCGCGACATAGGTGTTCAGCGTGCCGGTGGCCGATAGCGCCACATAGATCGGCAGGGCGATGGCGTGGATCGGCACCAGCAGGCCCAGCATGATCATCGTGACCATGGCTTGCGATCCGCGGTAGCGCAGCTTGGCCATGGCATAGGCGCAGGGCACGGCCACCAGCACCTGCAGCACCAGGATCAGGCCGCAGACGATGACGCCGTTCAGCAGGATCTGCGCCATCGGCACCCGGATCAGCGCCTTGGTGAAATTCTCGACCAGCGCCCAACGATGCGGCAGCAGCGACAGGGAGGACGAGAAGATCTCGTCCTGCGGCTTCAGCGCGACCGACAGCATCCACAGATAGGGCGCGACGAAGACGAGCGCGCCGAGCGACAGCAGGGCGAGGCGGGCGACCCGCAGGGGGGACCAGGCGGTCATGCGTAGTGCACCCGGCGGTCGAGGACGCGGTACTGCAGCAGCATCAGCACCACCAGCACGGCCAGGAACACCACCGTCATCGCCGAGGCGTAGCCGACCCGGAGATAGACGAAGCCCTCCTGGTAGATGGTCCACAGCAGGACCTCCGAGGCCTTGTTCGGGCCGCCCTGGGTCAAAGTGCCGACGGTCTCGAACACCTTCACCGCGTTGACCACGCTGATGGTGATCACGAACAGCGTGGTCGGCCCCAGCATCGGCCAGGTCACCAGCCGGAACCGGTCCCAGGCGCTCGCCGCGCCGTCGATCTCGGCCGCGGCGTACAGCTCGCGCGGGATCGCGGTCAGCCCGGCCAGGAACAGCACCATGTTGAAGCCGACCGACTGCCACACGCCGATCAGCGCCAGGCTCAGCAGCACGGTCTTGCTGTCGCCCAGCCAGTTCGGGCCGGGGAGGCCCAGCAGGCGCAGCATCTCGTTCACCGGGCCGATGCTGGGGTGCAGCAGGTACTGCCAGACCGTGGCCATGGCCACCAGCAGCGAGGCGACGGGCAAGAAGTAGATGGTGCGGAACAGCGCCCGGCCGCGCGTCTCGGCCTCGATCAGCAGGGCGACGCCGAGGCCCAGCAGCACCGAGGCCGGGGTGACGATGGCGGTGTAGATCGTGGTGTTCTTCAGCGAGATCAGGAAGGTCCGGTCGCCCAGCAGCTCAGCGTAGTTGTCGAGGCCGATGAAGGTGATGCCGTCATAGCCGAGCTCGTAATCGGTCAGGCTGAAGCCCAGCACCGCCAGGGTCGGGGCCAGGATCAGCGCCGCCAGCAGCAGCACGGCGGGGGCGGACAGGCGCCAGGCGGCGAATCCCTCCGCCCGCGCCGCGGCCCGGGCGGCCCGGCGCGCGGTGTCATCATCGAACGCCAGGTCAGCCATGGGCCGCGATCCGCAGCGTCGCGGGCTCGACCGGCAGGCGGCCGCCCCCGGGGCCGAAGACCAGGATGTCGGCGGCATCGACGGCCAGCGTCGCCGCGGCGCCGGGCGCCAGCTCGGCCGCCAGGGCCGGGGCGGTCTTGGCGACCAGCTCCGCGCCGTCGGCCAGGATCAGGAACACCAGCAGCTCCGAACCCAGGAACTCCAGCCGGCGCACCGTCGCCGCCAGGCCGGGCTGGCCCGGCATCAGGAAGCGCAGCGCCTCCGGCCGGATGCCCAGCGTCACCGCGGTGCCAGGCGCGGCCTCGACGCCGTCGACCAGCACCCGGCCGCCGATGCGGGCGGCATGCGTGTCGTCCAGCACCGCCGGCAGCAGGTTGATGCGCGGGCTGCCGATGAACTGCGCCACCTCGACATGGGCCGGGTCGGCATAGATCCGGGACGGCGTGTCGAGCTGCAGCAGCCGGCCGCCGATCATCAGCGCCACCCGGTCGGCCATGCTCAGTGCCTCGGACTGGTCATGGGTGACGTAGAGCGTGGTGACGCCGGCGCGGCGATGCAGCTCGACGATCTCGCCGCGGGTGTGGACCCTGAGATTGGCGTCGAGATTGGACAGCGGCTCGTCCATCAGGAAGGCGGCGGGCCGGCGCACCAGGGCGCGGGCCAGGGCGACGCGCTGGCGCTGCCCGCCGGACATCTGGCCTGGCTTGCGATCCAGCAGATGGTCGATCCTCAGGCTGGCCGCGGTCTCGCGGACCTGCGCCTGGATCTCCGTGCGCAAGGCGCGCTGGCCGGGCATCAGGTTGCCGATGAAGGGCAGGCGCTGGGTCGTCGACAGCCGCCGCATCGCCAGCGGCACGGCGATGTTCTGGCCGGCGGTCAGATGCGGGTACAGGGCGTAGGACTGGAACACCATGGCGATGTCGCGGGCCGCCGGGCGCAGCGCGGTGATGTCGCGGTCGCCCAACTGCACCGATCCGGTGTCGGCATGCTCCAGCCCGGCGGCGATGCGCAGCAGGGTGGTCTTGCCGCAGCCGGACGGGCCGACCAGGGCGATGAACTCGCCCGGCGCCGCCTCGATGGTGACGTCCTGCAGGATGCGGTTGCCGCCGAACGTCTTGCTGATGCGGCGCAGCGCCAGCCCGGTCATGAAGTGGCCTCGGCCGGCTGATGGCGCGGATAGACCTCGTGGATCACGTCGTCGATCACGAAGGGCCGCAGCTCCGGCAGCTCCACGATCTCGCTCGACACTGTTTCGTCCAGCGTGTGGATCACGGCGCCGAGGATCCGGTCGCCCGGCATGTCGCGCTCCATCGGCCCGACGATGAAGCCGGAGGACGGGCCCCAGACATAGCGGGTGCCGAGATGGGCGCCGGTCCAGGCGCGGTGCAGATGGCCGCTGGCGACCAGGGCCACGCCGTGCCGCTCGAACAGTTCCAGCAGCCGGCGCCGCGGCGCCGGGCGGATGCTCCAATAGCCGGTGTCGCCCTCGTCCGGCTGGTCGACGAAGATCGGCTTGTGGGTGAAGACCACGACGCCGCGGCCCTCGCCGGCCTCCAGCACGCCCTGCAGCCAGGCGAACTGCGCCGCCTCCTCCTCGTCGCCGCTGCCGATGATCTGGCTGTTCAGCCCGACCAGGCGCCAGCCGGGCTGATCGTGCACCCAGCGGTCCGGCCCGATGATGCGGCGCCAGCGTTCCAGCCGCTCCAGGGTGGCCGGCTGGCGGGTGCCGGGCAGGTCGCCGACATCGTGGTTGCCCGGCACCGACAGCACCGGGAAGGGCAGGGCGCGCAGCAGCTCGGCGCAATGCTCCAGATCGGCCTCGACATCCGCCCCGTCGACGCTGAGGTCGCCGGTGTGGACCACCAGGTCCGGCCTCGCGGCCTGCAGCCAGTCCGCCAGCGGCGCCCAGTTCGGTGCGAAGTGGCGCTTGCCGGGGCTCAGATGGGTATCGCTGATCTGGATCACCCGCACGGTCGGCTCCTTTGCTGCTGCCGATCGCCCCGCATGTCATGGCAAAGCACCCGCGCGTTGGGCGGCCCGACGAGCGGCGGCAATCGGATGTGTCGAAAAGCGAGCTTCGGTGCTGCGGCCGGTATCCGGTTCCACTGCGTCTCGCGGCGCGCGGATGATAGGAAGCGGAGATGACGGAACTGTTTCGGCCGGATGAAGAATCGATGTCCGCCGGGACCGGATCGACGGTCGACGGCGTGAAGCATCGGCGGGCATCATGCCCGGGGGGACGACTCGACGAAGGCGGGCGGATGATCGTTCAGGCGGTTGGAGCAGCATGGCGGTGACCGGGGCGGCGACCCGCCGGCGATCACCGCTGCTGATGGCGCTGGTGCAATGGAACCGCGCCACCATTCCCTGGCCGGTGGCGCTGCGCAACGCGCTGGCCGTGGCGCTGCCGGTGATCCTCGGCGTGCTGTCCGGCCAGACCGATGTCGGCCTCGCCGTCGCCGGCGGCGCGCTCAACGTCGTCACCTCGGACGCGCCGGGGCCGCATGCGCTGCGCCTGCGCCGCATGCTGCTGATCTCGCTCGGCACCGGGCTCGCGGCGCTGGCCGGCTTCTCGCTCGGCACGCAATGGCTGCCCTTCCTGCCCGTGCTTGCGGTCTCGGCCTTCCTGCTCGCCATGCTGGTGGCGCTCGGCCCGGTGGCGATGCAGGGCGGCACCGCGATCCTGATCGTGCTGGTGGTGACCGCCGGCACCGCCGGCCATGGCTTCGACCCCTGGGCCGCCGCCGGCCTGTTCTTCGCCGGCGGCCTGCTGGCGACGCTGTTCTCCGTCGCCGCCTGGCCGCTGCGGATCTATCAGCCGGAGCGCGACGCGCTGGCCTCGGTCTACCGCATGCTGTCGGAGATCGCGCGGGTAATGCCGGAGGATACGGAATTCATGCCACTGGCCGATTCCCTGGGCGAGGCGCAGCAACTGCTGGCCCGCAGCGGTGCCGCCCGGATCCGCGGGGTCGAGGCGTTCCGGGTGCTGCTGGGTCTGGCCGAGCGCATCCGGCTCGAGCTCCTGGCCCTGTCCGACCTGCGCGGCCAGGTGGCCGATCCGGCGCTGCCGGCCGTGATGCGCCAGGCGGCGGTGGTGCTGCGCGGCCTCGGCATGGCGCTGCGCCACGGCCGGCCGATGGAGGGTGGGGCAGCGCTGAAGGGCTTCGAGGCGGCGCTGGCGGCCCTGCGAGACGCCCGCCACGCGGCGCATGACCCGCTCCTGCGCTCCCGCCTGCATCTGGCCGAGGCGCGGGCGATCGGCCTGGCCGGTGCCTTGCGTGCCGCGATCCGCAACACGACCGAGGCCGGCGTCCGTGGCGACCGGCGGGCGGCCGAGCGCGACGCCCTGCAGCCGGCGGCGTTGCGGCCCGGCGCGCCGTTGGCGACGCTGCGCGCCAACCTGTCGCTGTCCTCCGCCGCTTTCCGCCACGCGCTGCGCCTTACCGTCTGCGTGGTGGCGGCGGAGGCGCTGGGCCGGGCCATCGGCCTGCCGCAGTACTACTGGATCGCGATGACGGTGGTGATCGTGCTGAAGCCGGATTTCGGCGGCACGGTCAGCTTCGGCCTGCTGCGCATGTTCGGCACCCTGGCCGGCCTGCTGGTGGCCACGGCCGTCGTCTATCTGGTGGCCGACCATCCGTTGGCCCAGGCGCTGCTGATCGCGCCGCTCTATTTCGGCTTCCGCTACCTGGTGCCGGTGCATTACGGCCTGGCGGTGTCGCTGCTGACCGCTGTGGTGGTGCTGCTGCTGGGCCTGGCCGGGCAGCCGGCGGGGCACACGCTGCTGGACCGTGGCGTCGCCACGGTGCTGGGCAGCCTGCTGGCGCTGGCCGCCTATCTGCTGTGGCCGACCTGGGAGCGGGGGCGCGAGCGGCCGGTGATCGCCGCCATGCTCGACGCCTATGCCGCCTATCTTGGGGCGTTGCTGGGCACCGACGCGAAGGCCCAGGCCGAGGCCCGTACCGCCGCGCGCGCCGCCCGGGTCAACGCCCAGGCCTCGGTCGAGCGGCTGCGGGTCGAGCCGGCCGATCCCCAGCAGCCGGCACGGGCCGAGGCGATCTTTGCCAATGCCAACCGCATCCTGCGCGCCGGCATGGCGCTGGAAAGCGCGCTGCACGACCACGGCGCCGCGGCGCTGGCGAAGCACGCCGCGATCGTGTCCTTCGGCCATGCCCTCGCCGCCGCCCTGGGCGAGCTGGCCGCTGCCCTGCGCGACCACCGGGCGCCGGCGATCCCGACCGACCTGCCGGCGCGCCACCGGGCGCTGGCCGAGTTGCTCGACCCGGCAGCCCAGCCGGAGGCCGACCAGCCGGTGATCATGGCGCTGCTGGAGGCGACCGACCGTATGGTGGACGCGGTCGCCTCGCTGACCGACGTGATCGGCGCGGGGGCGGCCATGCCCTCGCCCGAGGCAAGGCCGGCGGTGGCATAGCCCACCCGAACTCGGCCACACTGGCGGGCCGGGAATCACCGGCTTGAGAGGGGGAAACGCCATGACGGTCAAGGGAAGCTGCCATTGCGGCGCGACGCAGTTCGAGGTGCCGATGGCGCCGGAGACCGTGACCCGCTGCACCTGCTCCCTCTGCGCCAAGCGCGGCGCGCTGTGGGGTTATTACCCCGCCGCCGAGTTCAAGCTGACGACCGCGCGCGACCGGGTGTCGACCTATCAGTGGGGCAGCTACACCATCCATCACCACCATTGCGCCGTCTGCGGCTGCACCACCTACACCGAGACGCCGGATTTCAGCACCGGCCAGCCGGATTTCAGCAACCCGAAGGTCAGCATCAACGCCCGGCTGCTCGACGATTTCGACCTGGATTCGGTGCCGGTGACGGTGATCGACGGCAAGAACCTCTGGTAGCGGCAGCGATCACGCCGCGTCGCGCCGCAGCGCCGCGGTCTCGACCACGGCGGCGATGGCGTCGAGCAGCGCGGTGTCGTCGCCGGCCATCGCCTCCATCGACGCCATGCGGGCGATCACCGTGGCGGCCACAGTCTCCTCCACCGTGCCCTCGGCATAGGCGTAGTAGATCACCGCGCGCTCGCCGTCGCGGTGGCAGCGCCCCTCGATCTGCTGCAGCTGGATGGCGCTGTGGCGCATGTCGTGCACCACCAGCGACCGGTCGCGCTCGCCGCCCGGCAGCTCGCCGCGGTGCAGCGAGATCGATTCCGTCACCGTGAACAGCACGGCGTCCAGCCGGCCGGTCTGGAAGGCTATGCGGACGTCTTCATTGCGCTCGCCGGTTTGCGTGCCGTTGATCTCGCCGACCGACCAGCCGCGGCCGCGCAGCGTCTCGGCCAGCATGGCGCTGGTCTCCAGGAAGGCGACCGAGACCGCCACCTGCTGCCCGTTGGCCAGCAGGTCCTCGCAGAAATCGGCGGTGCCGGCGATGCGCAGCAGGCTGGCTTTCTGGCGGAAGCGCAGATCGGCGGCCCAGCCGGTGGCGCGCCGCGTGCTGCCGCCGGCCAGGCCGAGCTCGCGCCGGAACTCGCGCCAGGTCGCCTCGTAGAGCCGCCGGGCCGGCGCGTCCAGCGCGGTCGGCGCCAGCTCGCGCTGCACCTCCGGCCAGCCGGCGATGTCCTCCGGCCGGCGGCGCAGCCCGATCGCCCTGGAGCCCTTGTACAGCAGGTCGGCCATCACCCGGCGGTCCTCCGGGTTCGGCTCCCAGCTCCAGTTCTTCCAGCGGCCCTTGGGCCGGCCGATGCGCAGCCGCTTCATCAGCGCACGGAACCCGTCGAGGTCGCCGGTGCCGCCGGCGGCCTCGGCCAGCAGCCGGCCGAGATAGGACAGCTCGTGCGGCGCCTGGCCGGCGGTGGCGCTCATATAGATCGTAAACGCGGCGGCCGCGGCCATCTGCCGGCAGACCAGCCCCTGCTGCGAGTTCGGGTTGCGGATGCGGTGCGCCTCGTCGATCACCACGATCGGCCAGGTCCGCTTCGGCGTGCCGTGCTTCGCCAGCTCGTTGTTCTTGGCGCGGGTCGACCGCTTGGTGCTGACCGGCGGTGGCGCCAGCAGCGACTTGGTCTTCTCGAAATTCATCAGCGTCACCCGCTTCGCCGCGGTGCCGGAACGGGCGATGGTCCGGCGCCATTGCGGCACGGCGCCCTTCGGGCAGATCACCAGCGCCTCGGCCTCCGGCATCGCCGCGACCGCCAGCCAGGCCGACAGGGTCTTGCCCAGCCCGGTCAGGTCGCCCAGCAGGAAGCCCGGACGTCCCGCCGCCCGGGCCGCGAGGATGGCGTCGCGCGCCGCGACCTGGTGCGGCCGCGGCACGAAGTCGGGGCCGTCAAGCGGGTCGATGCGTTCCATCGCCCCTTCCTGGGCTGATCGCCGGCGCAGCGCAAGGTCATCGGAAGCCCCGGGATTCCGGATGCCGGGCGCCCTGCGGGGTGTTGCAATTTTGCACAGATTATTATGATTTATTTTTTACGGCCTTGTTTTCACTTGGTTTTAGGTGTTGCCGGCGGCAAGTTCGCCGCGCCTTCCCGAAACGATCGCTTGCGATCAGAGGTTCCTATGAAGACGAGCTTGTTCTGTGGGGCCGCGCTGGCGGTCCTCGCGGCCACATGCGCCGCCCAGGCGGAGGACGCCACCGTCACGTCGGGTCTGCAGCTCAAGATCTCCGGCCGGATCGGCTTCCTGGCCGGGTTGTCGCTGAGCGACAACGGCACCCAGAAGTTCGATCGCGACTACGACTTCTCGTCGGGCGCGCGGATGCAGTTCGACGTCAAGAGCGTCACCGATTCCGGCCTGGAATACGGCGCCCGCATCCGCTTCAACAATGTCAACCGGCGCCAGAACGTCACGGTCGACCGCACCTATGTGTACGTCAAGGGCGCCTTCGGCACGGTCACCTTCGGCGACGCGCCGTACATCGCCGAAGACATCGGCGTGGTCTACGCGCATCAGACGCTGGCCACCAGGTTCGGCCTCGACACCGACTGGGCCGACGGCTTCCGCAGCTCCGCCAACAATTTCACCGGCAGCGACCGGTTCTTCGCCGTGGCCGCCTACGACAATATCGGCGGGCTTAGCAACAAGGATACCAAGATCAAGTACACCTCGCCGAGCTTGGCGGGGTTTTCCTTCGGCGTCGATTTCACGCCTGTGGTCGGCGGTAACGGCCATGCCGGCAATGGCGGCCGCAACGACCTGTTCGACGACAGCAGCACCCTCTACGAGAACGTCGTCACCGCCGGCGTCGACTACAGCCCGATCTTGGACGGCATGACGCTGCGCATCGCCGGCACGGCCAACACCGGCAATGGCGTCAGCGGCAACCACGACTTCGAGGCCTATACGCTCGGCGGCCAGGTCGGCTTCGCCAACACCTACTGGGCCAGCGTGAACTGGACGCATTTCTCCAGCATCTACCAGACCGACAAGGCGATCGATTCGATCGTCGGCGACCTGTCCTACACCACCGGGCCGTGGCTGGCCTCGATCGGCTATGCCTACACCACGGCGGAGAAGGGGAACGGGCTGGAGTCCAGCTTCACCGACGGCGAGGATCTGAAGACCAATCACAGCGTGATCGGCACCCTGGTCTACAACCTCGCCCCCGGTCTCAACTTGTTCAGCGAGCTGCGTTACGAACTCAACGAGTTCCGCGTGGGCAAGGATTTCGAGACCTCGGCCCTGACCGCCGGCACGGTCCTGACCTTCTGATCCGGACCGGGGCGCGGCACGCCGCGCCCCATCCGCGCAGGATTGATCCGATGGCCGGTCTGGCGCGTAGGATCATGGATGCGCAAGCTCCTCGTCTCTCTCCTCGCCCTGCTGCCGGCCGGCTGTTCGCCGCTCGGCATGCTCAACGCGGCCCTGGTCCGCGACACTGCCGTCGTCCAGGCGGACATCGCCTATGGCGCGGGGGGGCGGCAGAAGCTCGACCTGTACCAGCCCCGAGTGCCGTCCTCGCAACCTGCCGCGGTGGTGGTGTTCTTCTATGGCGGCAGCTGGACCAGCGGCGAGCGGAGCGACTACCGCTTCGTCGGCCAGGCCCTGGCGGCCGAGGGGATCGTCGCGATCGTGCCGGATTATCGCGTGGCCCCGGCCAGCCCGTTCCCGGCCTTCGTCGAGGATGGGGCGGCCGTGGTCGCCTGGGCGGCGACGAATGCGGCCCGCTTCGGCGGCGATCCGGATCGCATCGTGCTGGTCGGGCATTCCGCCGGGGCCTATATCGCGGCGCTGCTGGCGACCGACCCGTCCTATCTCGCGGCTGAAGGCCTTCCCCTGACGCGCATCCGCGGCGTGGTCGGGGAAGCGGGGCCGTACAGCTTCCACCCGTTGAGCTGGGCGCCGACACGCAATGTCTTCGCCGGGCTGACCGACGAGGACAAGGCTCGGCCGATCGCCCAGGTCGGGCCGCAGGCGCGGCCGATGGTGCTGCTGCATGGTGCCGCCGACGACACGGTGAGGCCCGCCAACACGACGGAAATGGCGGAGCGCCTGCATGCCGCGGGCGTGCCGGTCGAAACCCATCTGTATCCCGGGCTGGGCCATATCGGCCTGCTGCTGACCTTCTATCCCGCCTTCCGCGGCAAGGCGCCGGCCTTCCGGGATCTGGTCGCCGCGGTGCGGCGGTTCTGATGCGCGAACGGCGCCGGGCTTGGTGGGCCGTTACCCCGCCCTTAGATACTTCGCGCTGCTGTCGTGCTCGAACAGGTACAGCAGGGTGCGCAGTGCCTGGCCGCGTGGCCCCTCCAGCTCCGGATCCTTGTTCAGGATCAGGGCGACGTCGTCCTTCGCCACGGCCAGCAGGTCGCCCTGGGAGTCGATGTCGGCGACGCGGAATTCCGGCAGGCCGCTCTGCCGCGTGCCCAGCACCTCGCCGGCGCCGCGCAGGCGCAGATCCTCCTCGGCGATGCGGAAGCCGTCCTCGGTCTCGCGGATCGTCGCCAGGCGCTGCCGTGCCGTCTCGGACAGCGGCTGTGAATAGAGCAGAATGCAGCGCGATGCCGCGTCGCCGCGGCCGACCCGGCCGCGCAGCTGGTGCAGCTGGGCCAGGCCGAAGCGCTCGGCATGCTCGATCACCATCACCGTTGCCGCCGGCACGTTGACGCCGACCTCGATCACCGTGGTCGCGATCAGCAGGTCGATGCCGCCCTCGGCGAAGCCGGCCATCACCGCATCCTTCTCCGCCGACTTCATCTTGCCGTGCACCAGCCCGACCTTCTCGCCGAACATGCGGCGCAGGTCGTCGAAGCGGTCGGTCGCAGCAGCCAGGTCGCTGGTCTCCGATTCCTCGACCAGCGGGCACACCCAATAGGCCTTGCCGCCGCCCGAGAGGTGCCGGCCGATCCCGGCCACCACCTCGTCGATCCGCTCGGCCGAGACGGCGCGGGTGTCGACCGGGGTGCGCCCCGGCGGCTTCTCGGTCAGCTTCGACACCTCCATGTCGCCATAGGCGGTCAGCTGCAGCGTGCGCGGGATCGGTGTCGCCGTCATCACCAGCACGTCGACGCCCTCGCCCTTGGCCGAGAGCTGCAGCCGCTGGTGCACGCCGAAGCGGTGCTGCTCGTCGATCACGGCCACGGCCAGGTCGGCGAACTCGACGCTCTCCTGGAACAGCGCATGGGTGCCGATGACCATGCGGATCGACCCGTCGGCCAGGCCGGCCAGGGTCTCCTTGCGCGCCTTGCCCTTGTCGCGGCCGGTCAGCAGGCCCGGCTCCAGCCCGACCGGCTGCAGCAGCGCCGCCAGCGTCTCCCGGTGCTGCCGCGCCAGGATCTCGGTCGGGGCCAGCAGCGCCGCCTGGCGGCCGTCCTCCACCGCCGCCAGCATCGCCAGCAGGGCGACCACGGTCTTGCCGCTGCCGACATCGCCCTGCAGCAGCCGCAGCATCCGGTTCGGTGCCGCCATGTCGGCATAGATCTCGGCCAGAGACAGGCGCTGGGCGTTGGTCAGGGCGAAGGGCAAAGCGGATTCGACCTGTGCCCGCAGCGATCCGTCGCCGCTGGTCGGACGGCCGGGGCGCTGGCGGGTGGAGCGGCGGAACAGCGCCAGGGCCAGCTGGTTGGCCAGCAGCTCGTCATAGGCCAGGCGCTGCCGGGCCGGGGCGACGGGCAGCAGGTCGGCCGCGTCCTCCGGCGCATGGGCCCGGCGCAGCGATTCCTGCCAGCCCGACCAGCCGCGGCGCTGCAGCCAGGCGGCGTCCTGCCACTCAGGCAGCTCCGGCGCCCGGGCGACGGCGTCGGCGATCACCTTGGCCAGGGTGCGCGGCTGCAGCCCGGCGGTCAGCGGATAGATCGGTTCGACCACCGCGATGGCCTCGCGCTCCTCCAGCGTGCCGACCCGGTCGGGATGCGGCATCTGCAGGCTGCCCTGATACTGCTCGATCCGGCCGGAGACGATCCGGGTCTGGCCGATCGGGAAGGTCGTCTCCAGCCATTTCGCCTGGGCGTGGAAGAAGACCAGGTCGATCGTCCCGGTCGAATCCGAGGCCCGCACCCGGTGCGGCGCGCGGGCGGATGAGCCCCAGATATGGCCGTCGATCCTGAGCGTCAGTGTGACGATGGCGCCGGGCGGGGCCTCGCGCAGGGTGACCACCTTGCGCCGGTCGATCACGCCCGAAGGCAGGTGCCACAACAGGTCCAGCGCCTTCGGCCCGGCCAGTCTTTCGATCAGCCGGGCGATCTTCGGACCGATGCCGTGCAGGGATTCGATGGCAGCAAAGAGCGGGAAGAGGATTTGCGGACGCAAGGCTCGGGTCTATATGGGGCTCACGTGGACACGCACCTTAAGCCAATGACCGAGCCGACTGATAGCGATGCCGTAGCACCGCTGCGCCGTCGCCTGCGCTTCCGCAGCTGGCACCGCGGCACCCGTGAAGCCGACCTGCTGCTCGGCGGCTTCGCCGATGCCGTGCTGGACCGATTCGACGCGGACCAGCTCGCCCGCTACGGCGAGTTGCTGGAGAACAACGACCCGGATCTGTGGGACTGGGTGACCGAGCGGCTGCCCGTGCCGCCCGAGTCCGATAGCGACGTCCTGCGGCTGCTGATCGACTATGCCCGGTCGCGGGGGCGTGCATGAGCGCCCTGGCCGAACCGGTCGCCGCCCGCGCCGCTGCCCGCCACCGCACCATCGGCGGCGTGCCGCAGGGCCAGGATGCGCGGCTCATCGCCGAGCTGGCGCGCAAGGCCGGCGACAAGGGCCTGCTGCATGTCGCCAGCGACGACGCCCGGCTGCCGGCGCTGGAGGCGGCGCTGGCCTTCTTCGCACCCGACCTCCCGGTCGTGGTGCTGCCGCCCTGGGACTGCCTGCCCTATGACCGAGTCTCGCCGAATCCGGAGACGGTGGCGGAGCGTGTCGATGCGCTGACCCGCCTGCTGGTTCCGCGCGAGCCCGGCCGGCCCTTCATCGTGCTGACCACGATCGGCGCCGCGATGCAGCGGGTGCCGCCGCGCGACGCCTTCGCCGAGGCCAGCCTGTCGATCGCGCCGGGCCAGCGCATCGATCTCGAGGCGCTGCAGGGATTCCTCGCCCGCAACGGCTATGTCCGCGCCCAGACCGTGCGCGAGCCGGGCGAATTCGCCATCCGCGGTGGCATCGTCGACCTGTTCCCGCCGGGGACGGATGAGCCGTTGCGGCTCGACCTGTTCGGCGACGAGCTGGAGAAGATCCGCCGTTTCGACCCGATGTCGCAGCGGACCACCGGCGAGGTCGATCGGATCACGCTGAAGCCGATGGGCGAGGTGTTCCTCGACCCCGCCTCGATCGCTCGGTTCCGCAGCGGCTATCGCGAGCTGTTCGGCGCCATCAACGACGATGACCCGCTGTACGAGGCGGTGTCGGCCGGCCGCAAGCAGGCCGGCATGGAGCACTGGCTGCCGCTGTTCCACGACCATCTCGACACGGTCTTCGACTACCTGCCCGACGCCTCGGTCACTCTCGACCACCAGCTGGAGCAGGCGCGCGACCAGCGCCTGGCCCAGATCGCCGATTTCTACGAGGCGCGGCTGACCCACCAGGCGGCGCAGAAGAAGTCGAAGGGCGTGCCGTACCGGCCGATCCCGCCCGATCGCCTGTATCTCGACGTGGCGGAATGGGATGCCGGCCTCGCCGGCCGGCCGGTGGCCAATTTCTCGCCCTTCGCCCCGCCGGAGGGGGGCGCCGATGCCGGCGGCCGCCGCGGCCATGATTTCGCCGAGGCCCGGGCCAACCCCGAGGTCAATCTCTACGCCGCGGTGCGCCAGCACATCGGCGAGCTGAAGGTGGCCGGCAAGCGCGTGCTGATCGCCGGCTACACCCCCGGCGCCCGCGACCGGCTGCGCTCGATGCTGTCGGAACAGGGGAAGGCCGACTTCGCCGTGGCCGAGAGCTGGGCCGGGGTGGAGAAGACCAATCCGGCCAGCGCCGTCATGGTGGTGCTGCCGCTGGAGCACGGGTTCTCAGCACCGGACCTCGCCGTCGTCACCGAGCAGGACATCCTCGGCGACCGGCTGACCCGGCCGCAGAAGAAGCGCCGCAAATCCGAGCAGTTCATCGCCGAGGTCTCGGCCCTGGCGGCGGGCGACATCGTCGTCCACCAGGACCACGGCATCGGCCGCTACGAGGGGCTGGAGACGCTGACCGTCGGCGGCGCGGCGCATGACTGCCTGCGCATCGTCTACGAAGGCGGCGACAAGCTGTTCGTGCCGGTCGAGAACATCGAGGTGCTGTCGCGCTACGGCTCCGGCGACATGGCCGTGCAGCTGGACAAGCTGGGCGGCGCCGGCTGGCAGGCGCGGAAAGCGCGCGTCAAGAAGCGGCTGAAGGACATGGCGGAGGAGCTGATGCGGATCGCCGCCGCCCGCGCCCTGCGCACCACCGCCGCCCTGCCGCCGCCGGAAGGGCTGTACGAGGAGTTCGCGGCCCGCTTCCCCTATGCCGAGACCGAGGACCAGCAGCGCGCCATCGACGAGGTGCTGGACGACCTGCAGGCGGGCCGGCCGATGGACCGTCTGGTCTGCGGCGATGTCGGCTTCGGCAAGACCGAGGTGGCGCTGCGCGCCGCCTTCGCCGCCGCCGCCAACGGCGTGCAGGTGGCGGTGGTGGTGCCGACCACGCTGCTGTCGCGCCAGCATTTCCGCACCTTCTCGGAGCGCTTCAAGGGCCTGCCGCTGCGCGTCGCCCAGCTGTCGCGCATGGTCACGCCGAAGGAGGCGAAGCTGGTGCGGGACGAGCTGGCGGCCGGCACCATGGACATCGTCGTCGGCACCCACGCCATCCTGTCGAAGCAGGTCTCGTTCAAGAATCTCGGCCTCGTCATCGTCGACGAGGAGCAGCATTTCGGCGTCAAGCAGAAGGAGAAGCTGAAGGCGCTGCGCGAGGACGTGCATGTGCTGACGCTCACGGCCACGCCGATCCCGCGCACCTTGCAGATGTCGCTGTCCGGCGTGCGCGAGCTGTCGCTGATCACCACCCCGCCGATCGACCGGCTGGCGGTGCGCACCTTCGTCCTGCCCTTCGACCCGGTGATCATCCGCGAGGCGGTGCTGCGCGAGCATTTCCGCGGCGGCCAGACCTACTATGTCTGCCCGCGGATCGAGGATCTGGGCGAGGCGCACCAGACCCTGCTGGAGCTGGTGCCCGAGGTGAAGATCGCGGTCGCCCACGGCCAGATGCCGGCGACCCAGCTCGAGGAGGTGATGAGCGCTTTCTACGACGGGCAGTTCGACGTGCTGCTGGCCACCGCGATCGTCGAATCCGGCCTGGACGTGCCGTCGGCCAACACCATGGTGATCCACCGCGCCGACCTGTTCGGCCTGGCCCAGCTGTACCAGCTGCGCGGCCGCATCGGCCGGTCGAAGCTGCGCGGCTACGCCTATCTGACCTATGCGCCGCGCAAGCCGCTGAGCAAGACGGCGCAGCAGCGGCTGCATGTGATCGAGACGCTGGACACGCTGGGCGCCGGCTTCACCCTGGCCAGCCACGACATGGACATCCGCGGCGCCGGCAACCTCTTGGGCGAGGAGCAGTCGGGCCATATCCGCGAGGTCGGGGCCGAGCTGTACCAGCAGATGCTGGACGAGGCGGTGCGCGCCGCCCGCGCCGGCATCAGCGCGACGGAAGAGGTGACGGAGAGCTGGACGCCGCAGATCAATCTCGGCGTGCCGGTGCTGATCCCGGAGACTTATGTCGCCGACCTGCAGGTACGGCTCGACCTCTACCGCCGGATCTCGGCGCTGGAAGGCCAGACGGAGCTGGATGGCTTCGCCGCCGAGCTGATCGACCGTTTCGGCGCCCTGCCGGAGGAGGTCGAGAACCTGCTCGAGCTGGTGGCGATCAAGCAGCTGTGCCGCACCGCCGGGGTGGAGCGGCTGGACGCTGGGCCGAAGGGCGCGGTGATCGGCTTCCGCGACAACCGGTTCGCCCGGCCGGACAAGCTGATCGGCTTCATCCAGCGCATGGCCGGGGCGATCAAGGTGCGGCCGGACCAGAAGCTGGTCTATGCCCGCGGCTGGGAGACGCCGCAGGACCGGGTGAGCGGCGCCCGCAAGCTGGTGCGGCGCCTGGCCGATCTGGCCGCAGGCTAGGGTGTTGTGGCGTAGGTTGGGTTCGCATCGCGAACCCAACACTCTCGCCGACATGCTACCTCGGAGACAGGAGAGTTGGCATGCCGACACGCGACATCGGCCGGATGGATAATCTCGACGAAACCGTGCTCCAGCGACTGCGGGAGGCCGCCCGGATCGGCTTCGCTGATATCGAGGAAGGTCGGTATCGCGATATCGCGCTGGATGATCTGGAGGATTTCGTCGCCGAGATTGGGCGCCGCGCCAGCGCCTTGCTGCGAAGCATCGAATAGCTGTCAGTGAAAGCACGTGTTGGGTTCGCTGTCGCGAACCCAACCTACAAGCGTGCCTTCACGCCCGCTCCGACAGCGGGGCGGAGACGGCGTGCTCGCGGGCGAGGTCGAGCAGCGGCAGGAAGGCGCTCGGCTCCTGCGCGCCGGAGACGGCATAGCGGCCGTCGAAGACGAAGCAGGGCACCGCCTGGATGCCGAGCTGCCGCGCCCGCAGGTCGGCCGCCTGGATCTCGGCGATGCCGATCTCGCTGGCCAGGACCCCGGCCACGCGGCGGCGGTCGAAGCCGAGCTCCTCGGCAACGTCGATCAGGACCTCGCGGTTGCCGACGTCCAGGCCATGGACGAAATAGGCGGCGAACAGCGCATCGACCATGCGGTCGGCCTCGCCCAGCTCGCCGGCATGGCGGATCAGCCGGTGCGCCTCGACCGTGTTCGGGGTGCGGCGGATCACGCTCTGGTTCAGGGGCAGGCCTTCCTTGCCGGCGGCCTCGGCGACCACGGCGTTGATCTGCCGCATGCGCTCGCGCCCGCCGAATTTGGCGATCATGTAGCTCTGCCGGTCGACGCCTTGCTTCGGCATCTCCGGGTTCAGCTGAAAGGGCTGCCAGCGGAGCTCCAGCCCCGGCAGTGGGCGCATCGCCAGGGCGCGCTGCAGCCGGTGCTTGCCGATGTAGCACCAGGGGCAGACCACGTCGAAGAAGATGTCGATCCGCATTCACCCAGTATCCCGCGGGGGGCGGCGTTTGGGAATGGGATCAGCTTCCTGTTCGGTCGCGGCGGCATCGCCATCGGCGATCTCCCCGGCCAGGAGGCCGACCGCCAGCGTGTTGCGCTCGGCCTCCTGCACCTCGAGCGCGGCCTTGGCCCGGCGGTCCTGCCGCAGCCGGTCCGCCTTCACGGCCCGCTCGACCCGCTCCGGGTCGCGCCGCCCGCCGCCGCGATTGCGCCAGTTCGGCATGGCCGGCCTCAGGACCGCTTCGGCTTCACCTTGCCGACACCGACCCTGGTCTTCAGGATCTGGCGCGCGGCGCGGTACTCGGTGCGGAAGCGCAGCAGCTGGCCGCAGAGGAAAGCGATGCGCCGCTTCAACTGCTGCTCCGGCGCGGTCTCGCCGCCCAGGATCCGGCCGTCGGCGGCGGTGACGAAATCGCGGATCGCCGCCTCGACCCCGGATGGTTCCAGGTTGTGTGCCAGCCGGTTGCGCAGGCGGTTCAGCTTCTCCGCCGCATCCAGTATGTCGTCCAGCGCCTCGTTCTTGATCAGGGCGCGGGCGAACTGGGTCTTGGTGAAGAAGTTGATCTGCAGCCCGTCCAGCGCCTGCGGGTTTGGCAGCATCTCCTGCAGCAGGTTGTTGATTTCCTCCTCAAGCAGCAGATGGCCCTTGAGGATGATCAGGGTGGCGTCGTCCGTCCGCGGAAAGTGGCGGAGGAAGGTGACGAGGGAGTCCTGGAGGTCCATGGCAACCGTGCGGCCGGAGGAGGGGCATCATCCGGGGGCGGGGGGCGGCTGGCAAGGGCGGTGATGCCGCGCCCGGCCGATCGCATGACGTGTCGCCGCCTTCGCAGTCCGGGTCGGTTCCAGGCTAGCGGCAAGGTCCGGCATCCCGGTTAATGCGAGCCGTGGCTAGTCAGCAGCCGGCGATCGAGGGCCCCCATGGCGGATGACGATATCGACCTGAACGCGCTGAACGACGAGGAACTCGTCGAGCAGATGTGGGACGACCTCTATGACGGCCTCGCCGACGAGGTGGTTGAGGGCGTGAACATCCTGCTCGCGCGCAAATGGACGCCCTACGACGTGCTGACCAAGGCGCTGGTCGAGGGCATGCGCATCGTCGGCATCGACTTCCGCGACGGCATCCTGTTCGTGCCCGAGGTGCTGCTGGCGGCCAATTCGATGAAGCGCGGCACGTTCGTGCTGCGGCCGCTGCTGGCCGAGACCGGCGCGCCCAAGGTCGGCAAGATGGTGATCGGCACGGTCAAGGGGGACATCCACGACATCGGCAAGAACCTGGTGTCGATGATGATGGAGGGCGCCGGCTTCGAGGTGATCGACCTCGGCATCAACAACCCGGTCGAGAACTACCTGAAGGCGATCGAGGAGCATCAGCCCGACATCGTCGGCATGTCCGCCCTGTTGACGACCACCATGCCCTATATGAAGGTCGTCATCGACACGTTGAAGGAGCAGGGGATCCGCGACGACTACGTCGTGCTCGTCGGCGGCGCTCCCCTGAACGAAGAATTCGCACGGGAAATCGGCGCCGACGCCTATTGCCGCGACGCGGCGGTGGCGGTGGAGACGGCCAAGGACTTCATGCGGCGCAAGCACAACCAGGCGAAGAGCGCAACGGCCTGAGGGCCGACCGGTTCGGCGTCGCCGGGGTCGCCCCCGGCCCGGATCGGACGCTGCTGATCGCCTGCGGTGCCCTGGCGCGCGAGACGCTGGCCGTGATCCGCGCCAACGGCATCGCGGACCGCGTCGCCGTCACCTGCCTGCCCGCCATCCTGCACAACCGGCCCGAGCGCATCGCCGACCGGCTGCGCCGGCGCATCCGCACCGCCCGCGCGATGGGCTGGAGCCGCATCCGCATCGCCTATGCCGATTGCGGCAGCGGCGGCGCCATCGACCGGGTGCTGGCGGAGGAGGGGGCCGAGCGCATCGGCGGCCCGCATTGCTACGCCTTCTTTGCCGGCGCGGCCGATTTCGACCGGCTGATGGAGGAGGAGCCGGGCAGCTTCTTCCTGACCGACTACCTGGTCCGCCACTTCCAGGCCCTGATCGTCGAGGGCATGGGGCTGGACCGCCACCCGGAGCTGCTGCCGATGATCTTCGGCAACTATCGGCGTGTGGTCTATCTGGCCCAGACCGAGGATCCCGCCCTGCAGGCCCAGGCGAAGGCCGCGGCGGAGCGGCTGGGCTTGGCCTATGAGTTCCGTTTCACGGGCTATGGCGAGTTCGCGCAGTTCGTGGCGGCATCGGGGTGAGTCTTCGGCAGAACCGCCACGCCGCCATCAATCCGTGTTACGGCGCGCCGCCTTTTCCGCTTCGTAGATCTCCAGGATCTCGTGATGGCGGGCCGCGTCGATGCCTTGCCGCTGCTCGATCGCCAGCTTGGAGTTCGCCATTGCGAGGCATCGGATGGTCGGTCGCTGGCGGCTGGTGCCGAACTGGATCTCAATCGGTGTTCCAATCACTCGGCCGTATGAAGGAAGCTGGTTGGCCAACACGCCGGCATGGGCAGGTTCGTCCGCCGCATCCTTGTCATAGACCTCCAGGTAGCGTTGGAAGACCAATCGCTCCACCTCGACCCAGGCGCCCCAGCCGAAATAGTCCGGCTCATGCCGGAAGGGAATCTGCAGGAGACCGCGGATGAAGTAGCGGCCTTCGCAACGGCAAAGATCGGAATCGAATTTTGCTCTCTCTTCGCGTTCCGCGGTCGGCATGGCCCAGATCTCGTCTGGAAGCTGATAGCCGATATCCCGTGGGAGCCCCGCGTGACTTTCACCGCAATGCGGGCAGGTGAAGGAGTCAGGCGAGGTTGTCATTCCTCGCCCTCCTTGCTTCGGCATCGCAATCCGCCTGTTCTGCAGCCATCATTGCTCATCCCGGCCCTCGCGCAGCAGATCTTCCGCGGGGGTGTGCCGACAGCCTGCCGTCTGGGCACGGAGCCGGGCGGCCAGATCATCGAAGGCCTGTCCCTGGTCCAGACGATCGAAAAGGGCCGCCAACTCTTCATCAGTCTCGATGACGACGACTCGCCCGGCGGCGAGATCCTGCCAGGGCTCCGAATCCAATTTCATGTGAGTTGTAGGGAGAGGAGGGAGGCGAGGTATTCGGTGGACCACCCGGCGATTTTGCGCCGGAGTTTGAGGGATTTTTTGTCGGAGGCGGAGCGGAGGAGGTTGAGGGCGAAGTGCCGGACGACAGCCATATTCTGAGCACCGTGACCTTTTCGCAGCCTGGACTGGTCGTCGTGGAAGATGACGTCGAGGACCCAGTGCAGGCGGTTTTCGATGGCCCAGTGTTGGCGCACGGCCTCGGCAGCCTGGGCGGCGGAGAGGGCGGCGGAGGAGATGAAGTATCGAGTGTCCTGGCGGCATCGGTCGGCCAGTTCGGTCTTGGCGTGGACGCGGAGAATGCAAGCGACGCCGGGCAGGCGGAGTTCGCCGGGGAAGCGGCGCTCGCCGGAGAGCCAGTCGACCTGGCGCAGGACATCGACACGACGGTGTTCGATCCGGCCATGGGCCTTGTCGAGATCGATGTCGGTGTCGAGGGTGTGCGGCTCGGCGGCGGCGAAGCCGGCCTCGATCTCGGCCCGCAGGGTCGGCTGGTTGGCCTTGACCGCCAGCAGGTAGTCGGCGCCGGTCCGGCGGATGGCGGTGGCGATGTCGGCATTGGTGGCGATGGCGTCGATCGAGACCAGGGCGCCTTTCAGCCCGTCTTCGGCGCCGAGCCGGTCGAGCAGCACGGGGATCGCCGCCAGTTCGCTCGCCTTGTCGGGCACGGCCTCCTGGCCGAGCACCAGCCGGCGGGTGGTGGCGAAGGCCGAGACCAGATGCAGCGGCCCGGCGCCCGCAGCCCGGTCGTGGCTGCGGCGCGAAGTCTTGCCGTCGATGGCGATCAGCTCCGGCCGCGCCGGCCAGGTCTCGCGCACCCAGTCGCTGAAGGCGGCCGAGAACAGGGCCGGATTGATCCGGTTCATCAGGATCGTCAGCCAGCGCTCGCCCGGAACCCCATGTTCATACGGCAGGTAGCGCCGCAGAAACGGCAGATGGGCCTCGCCCCACGACGCGATCCCCTCATAGTCGTCGCAATCCGCCAGGGTCCCGCACACCACCAGCAGCAGGATCTCCGGCAGCGGATGCAGGATCCGCCGCACGTCCCGCGGATCCTCGATCGTCGAAAAATGCTCCAACAGCGCCCGCAGCCGCGACCTCGGCCACTCACTTCCCTGCTCTTCGCTCATCTCGGCGGCTCCGAATCAATCCGCCCTCAGCGATTCATCCTTTCTCCACCCTGTCACCTGTAACTTGAGTTCGGAACCCTGGAGATCCTGCTCCCCGATTGACAGCGCCGCTCTCAACCGTTCCAGTTTCCGCTGGGCCTCAAGATCGCCACCGCACATCGCTTCCCGCTCCCTGGCTGTCGGAATCAGGACGATCGTTTTCGGAGACTCCGGTCAAATTGATCGCCCGTACCGGTCTCCTACTCTACCAGATTACTCCGCAGGTTCTTCCATGCCGCAGCTCATCATCGTCTCCTGGCGCGACATCCCGAGCCAGGTCACCGCCAAGGCCGGCCGGCGCGACCAGGCCAAGGTGCTGCTGTCGCAGCGCTTCCAGGACGCCATCGACCGCGCCGCCATGCGCGGCAAGGCGCGCGACGCCGACAGCTATCTCGAGGAATGGAAGAAGTCGGAGCCGGTCGAATGCGGCGACGACCTGCAGGCCGAGGCCGATGCGGCCGCGGCGCGGATCGAGGCGGAGTACGACGATGCCCGGCTGCGGGCCCTGGTCGAATCCGGCGGGATCGCCGGCTGAGATCCTCTGACGCGCCTGCGGCAGGCGATGCCGCTGCAAGACGATCCCGGCAAGGGCGATCCTCCTAGCCTCGATCCCACAGAACTCCAGCATCCGAAGGCAGGGCATGACGGACACAGTGGTGAGCTCGGCGACCAGGGAGATCGCCATCGGTTTCGAGCGGCCCTTCGTCATCATCGGCGAGCGGATCAACCCGACCGGCCGCAAGATCCTGGCCGAGGAGATGAAGAACGGCGACTACAGCCGGGTCCAGTCCGATGCGCTGGCCCAGGTCGCGGCCGGAGCCCAGATGCTGGACGTCAATGCCGGCATCCCGCTGGCGGACGAGCCGCGGATCCTGGCCGAATGCATCCAGCTGGTGCAGTCGATCACCAACGTGCCGCTGTCGATCGACAGCTCCATCGTCGCGGCGCTGGAGGCCGGGCTGGCCGTCTACAAGGGCAAGGCCCTGGTCAACTCCGTGACCGGCGAGGATGAGCGGCTGGAGACGGTGCTGCCGCTGGTGAAGAAGTACGGCGCCGCGGTCGTCGCCATCTCCAACGACGAGACCGGCATCTCCGAGGACCCCGACGTCCGCTTCGCCGTCGCCAAGAAGATTGTCGAGCGGGCGCGCGACCACGGCATCTCCTACGCCGACATCGTGGTCGACCCGCTGGTGATGCCGATCGGCGCCATCAACACCGCCGGCCGGCAGGTGTTCGCGCTGGTCCGCCGGCTGCGCGAGGAGCTGAAGGTCAACACCACCTGCGGCGCCTCCAATGTCAGCTTCGGCATGCCGAACCGGCACGGGCTGAACGCCGCCTTCCTGACCATGGCGATCGGCGCCGGCATGACCTCGGCGATCACCAATCCGCTGCACGCGGAGAGCCTGCAGGCGGTGCTGGGTGCGGACACGATGATGGGGCACGATCCGCATTGTGCCCGCTGGATCCGCCAGTACCGCGAGCCGGCCGCCGAAGGCGCCGAGGCCGCAGGCGCGCGCGGCGGCCGCGAAGGGCGTCGGCGCCGGGCGGCGCAGTGAATATGAAGATGCGGCGCCTCGGCCGGGGCGCCGCGAGGGTGACGGTTTGGCGATGAACATGATCGATCCCGGGCAGCCGCCTGGTCAGGGTGCGACCCAAACGGCGCTGGTCGTCTTCACCCCATCCGGCCGGCGTGGCCGCTTCGCGCTGGGCACGCCGTTGCTGCAGGCCGCCCGCAGCCTGGGCGTCGACGTCGACAGCGTCTGCGGCGGGCGGTCGATCTGCGGCCGATGCCAGGTCGAGATCGGCAGCGGCCAGTTCGCCAAGCACGGCATCGAATCCCGGGCCGGCCATGCCTCCGAGACCGGAGCGGCCGAACTGCGCTATGCCGAAAAGCGCGGGCTGAAGCCGGGCCGCCGCCTGTCCTGCCAGACGCTGATCCAGGGCGATCTGGTGGTCGACGTGCCGCCCGAGAGCCAGGTGCACAAGCAGGTCGTCCGCAAGGATGCCGAGCACCGGGTCATCGAGGTCGATCCGCCGGTCAAGCTCTACTATGTCGAAGTGCGCGAGCCCGACATGCACGACCCCTCCGGCGACCTGCGCCGGCTGGAGGAGGCGCTGGCCGAGCAATGGGGCATCACCGGCCTGGACTGCGACCTGCGGGTGGTGCAGCGGCTGCAGAAGGCGCTCAGGGACGGCGGCTGGACCTGCACCGTGGCGGTGCGCGAGCAGCGGGTGAAGCGCCTGCTGGCGGTGTGGCCGGGCTTCCGCGACAAGATCTACGGCCTGGCCTACGACGTCGGCTCCACCACCATCGCCTGCCATCTCTGCGACATCGAGACCGGCGAGGTCGTCGCCTCCGGCGGCGCCATGAACCCGCAGATCCGCTTCGGCGAGGATCTGATGAGCCGGGTCAGCTACATCATGATGAACCCCGGCGGCGACAAGGCGCTGACCGAGACGGTGCGGCAGGCGCTGAACGATCTCGCCCGGCACGTCACCGCCCAGGCCGGGCTGGAGGTCGAGGATGTGCTGGAGGTGACGCTGGTCGGCAACCCGATCATGCATCACCTTGTGCTGGGCATCGACCCGATCGAGCTGGGCGGCGCGCCCTTCGCCCTGGCCACCGACCAGGCGATCAACATCTGGGCCACCGAGATCGATCTGAGGATCCACCCCAACGCCCGGGTCTATGTCCTGCCCTGCATCGCCGGCCATGTCGGCGCCGACACCGCGGCGGTGATCCTGTCGGAGGAGCCGCACAAATCGGACGACCTGCGGCTGATCGTCGATGTCGGCACCAATGCCGAGATCGTGCTGGGCAACAAGGACCGGCTGCTGGCCTGCTCCAGCCCGACCGGCCCGGCCTTCGAAGGGGCGCAGATCTCCTCCGGCCAGCGCGCCGCGCCGGGCGCGATCGAGCGGGTGCGGATCGACCGCGACACGCTGGAGCCGCGCTTCCGCATCATCGGCAGCGAGCTGTGGTCGGACGAGGAGGGCTTCGCCCAGAAGGTCCGGCGCACCGGCGTCACCGGCATCTGCGGCTCCGGCATCATCGAGGTGCTGGCCGAGATGTTCCTGGCCGGCATCATCACCCAGGACGGGGTGATCGATGGCGGCATGGCGGCACGCAGCGACCGTATCGTCGCCGAGGGCCGCACCTTCAGCTACCTCCTGCACCGCGACGGCGAGCGCGAGCTGCGGGTCACCCAGAACGACGTCCGCGCCATCCAGCTGGCCAAGGCCGCGCTCTATGCCGGGGTGCGCCTGCTGATGGACAAGCTCGGCGTCGACCAGGTCGACCGCATCACCCTGGCCGGCGCCTTCGGCAGCCATATCGACGTCAAATACGCCATGGTGCTGGGGCTGATCCCGGATTGCGACCTGACCAAGGTGGTGGCCGGCGGCAACGCCGCGGGCACCGGCGCCCGCATCGCCCTGGTCAGCCGCGCGGCCCGGGCCGAGATCGAGCAGGTGGTGCGCCGGGTCGAGAAGATCGAGACCGCGGTCGAGCCGATGTTCCAGCAGCACTTCGTCGAGGCGATGGCGCTGCCGCACAAGACCGCGGCCTTCCCGAACCTCGCCGCCGTGGTCGCCCTGCCGGCGCCGAAGACGGCCGAGGGCGGCGACGGCGAGGGGGGACGGCGCCGGCGTCGTCGCGGCTGAGGCCGGGGGCCTACGCGCTCCGCCGGCCGATCCGGGCCAGCAGCACCACCGGCAGGATCCCGACCAGGACGATGGCCAGGGCGGCGATCGCCGCCTCCTCATAGGTTCCCCGCGCCGCCTCGCCGTAGAGATGCGTCGCCAGCGTCTCGACATTGAGCGGGCGCAGCAGAAGGGTCGCCGGCAGCTCCTTCATGCAGTCGACGAACACCAGGAGGCCGGCGGCGGCGAGCGCGGCCTTCGACAGCGGCAGATGCACGTGCCGGAACGTGCCGGTCACGGTCTGCCCCAAGCTGCGCGCCGCCTGGTCGAAAGACTGCGGGATCCGGCTGAAGCCGGCCTCGACCGCGCCGGTGGAGATCGCCAGGAACCGGGCGACATAGGCGTAGACCAGGGCCGCGCCGGACCCGATCAGCAGCAGCCCGGTGGACACGCCGAGCCAGGCGCTCGCCGCCCGGTCGATCACCTGGTCGAGCGCGGCGACCGGGACCAGGATGCCGATCGCGATCACCGTGCCCGGCATGGCGTAGCCGAGAGTGGACAGGCGCTGCAGCGCCGCCGCGACCCGGCCGGGACGCGACCGCGCCGTATAGGCGACGATCACGCCGAACAGCAGCACGGCGATGGTCGCGATCGCCGACAGGGCCACGGTGTTGAGCGCCTCGGACAGCAGCCGGTCGGAAATCCCGTTGAAGCGGAACCGCTGCCACGCCTCGACCGTGAGATACAGCGCCGGGGCGGCGAAGCCGACCAGGACCGGAACCAGGCCGAGCGCCAGCGCCGCGAGGCCGGGCAGGGGGGCGAGCCGGTGCGGCGTGAAGCTGCGCGTGCGCTGCGCCGCGGTCCAGTAGCGCTGCCGGCGGCGCGCCCAGCGCTCGATCGCCACCAGGGCGACCACCAGGACCAGCATGGCCAGCGCGATCTGCGCCGCGCCGGGCAGGTCCGACCGCGTCACCCAGGTGGTGTAGACCGAGATGGTCAGCGACCGGACCCCGAGGAACTCCGACGCGCCGATGTCGTTCAGCGTTTCCATCAGGGCCAGGCTCACCCCGACCGCGATGGCGGGCCGCGCCAGCGGCAGGGCCACTCGCAGGAACACCTGGCCGCGCCGGGTACCGAGCGTGCGCGAGACCTCGACCAGACTGGCCGCCTGGGTCAGGAACATCGCCCGGGTGGTGATGTAGACATAGGGGTACAGCACGAAGCCCAGCAGCACGATGCAGCCGGCCATCGACCGGATGTCGGGCAGCCGGAATTCGCGCGGGCCGGAATAGCCCAGCATCGCCCGGATCGCGCCCTGGACCACGCCGAGCGGGTGCAGGATGTCGAGATAGGCGTAGGCGATGATGTAGGTCGGCACCGCCAGCGGCAGCAGCAGTGCCCATTCCAGCTGGCGGCGGCCCGGGAAGTCGTAGGCCGTCACCAGCCAGGCGGTCGAGGTGCCGATCACGGTGACGATCGCGCCGACGCCGAGCAGCAGCATGGCCGTCTGGCCCAGGGCCGGCGGCAGCACATAGGCGAGCAGGTGCGGCCACAGCCCGGTCGACCCCTGCAGCGCCTCCCACGCCAGGGCGAGCACCGGCAGGGCCACCAATCCGCCGATGAGGGCGGCGGCGGACAGCCAGCGCCGCCCGGGCTGGCGCCGGGCCACGGTCAGGGCCGGGGGCGGATGCAGAACGATTTGTGCCATCGTCGGGAGAGGCCGGGCGCGGGTCGGCCCGCGCCCGGATCCTCCATCAGCCGTCGAAACCGACCTTCTCGGCCAGCTCGCTCGCCTGCTTGCGGTGCTTGACGATCTCCGTCAGCGGCACGGAATCGACCTTCAGCTCGCCGAAGGAGGCGATGATCGGGTCGGCCTGGGCGCCGGCCTTCACCGGATACTCGTAATTGGCCTCGGCATAGATCTTCTGGGCGTCGTCGGACACCAGGTACTCCAGCAGCTTCACCGCCTCGGCCTTGTTCGGCGAATGCTTGGCCAGGGCCGCGCCGCTGACATTCACCTGGGTGCCGCCATCCTTGAAGGTCGGCAGGATCACCTTGATCGCATTGCCCCAGGCGACCTGCTCCTCGCCGCCCTTGCCGGAGCGCATCAGCCCGACATAGTAGGAGTTGGCGATGCCGATGTCGCAGATGCCGCCGAGGATGTCCTTGGCCACGTCGCGGTCGCCGCCGCCGGCCTTGCGCGCCAGGTTCGCCTTGACCCCGGTCAGCCAGGCCTCGGTCTTCTCCACGCCGTAATGCGCGATGTAGTCGGCGAACAGCGCCGTGTTGTAGGGGTGCTGGCCGGACCGGATGCAGACCTTGCCCTTCCACTTCGGATCGGCCAGGTCCTCGTAGTTGAAGACGGCCAGGTCGAGATCCTTGTCGGCGTAGAGCAGGCGGGCGCGGACCGACAGCGCGACCCAGTGGTTGCCGGGATCACGCAGCGGCGTGGGAACCGCGGCGGTCAGGACGCTGGATTCGATCGGCTGGGTGACGCCCTTGTCCACCAGGTCGGCCAGGTTGCCGGCGTCGACCGCCATCAGCAGGTCGGCGGGCGAGCTCTGGCCCTCGGCCGCGACCCGCTCGGCCAGCCCGTCCTTCAGGAACACGGTGTTCACCTTGACGCCGCTCTTGGCGGTGTAGGCGTCAAGCAGCGGCTGGATCAGCCCGGGTTCGCGCGTCGTGTAGATGTTGATGTCGGCCGCGGCGGTGCCGGCAGTGCCGACAACGACGGCGATGACGCTCGTCACGAGCGCGAGCTGGAATACGGAAACGTCCCTCATCGTGCGACTCCCCCTGTGATCGTCTGGCCGGACTGACAAGGATGCGACCAAGACGCATTTGCTCCATCATACTGCGACCAAGACGCATTTGCTCCAACACAGATGGATTCGCGCCGTCAAGCCGCTTGGTTACCTCGTGGCATTCGGTCTCACTCGGCGGCGAACACCAGAACGCTGCCCGGATCAACGGCCACTGCGATCGGCTCGCCCGGCCTGACATCGATCCGGCCGATGGTGCGCAGGCGCAGAAGGTCAGGAACGCCCTCCACGCGGATCGACAGCTGCTCGATCTCGCCCAGGAAGGAAATGCTCACGATGCGCCCCGGCAGGCCCTCGCCCGGCTTCGCCAGGGACAGGGCCTGTGGGCGGACACAGGCCACGGCCGCACTGCCCTCCGGCAGGCCGGACGGGGCCGGGAAGGCGCCCAGCGGCGTCTCCACCCGGCCGTCGCGGACAATTCCGGCGATCCGGTTGAGGGAGCACAGGAACTCGGCGGCGTAGAGCGAATTGGGATGGTCGTAGATCTCGTAGCCGGTGCCGACCTGGACGACCCGGCCCTGCTGCATCAGCACCACCCGGTCGCCGGCCGACAGCGCCTCCTCGGGGTCATGGGTCACCATGATCGCCGTCGTGCCGAGGGCCCGCAGCGTCGCGATGGTCTCCTCCCGCACCTGCTCCCGCAGGCCGCGGTCGAGGTTGGAGAAGGGCTCGTCCATCAGCAGGATGACCGGCTTCGGCGCCAGTGCCCGCGCCAGCGCCACGCGCTGTTGCTCGCCGCCCGACAGGGTGTGCGGATAGCGCCCCGCCAGCGCCGCGATGCCGATGCGGCCGATCACCTCCGCCGCCCGGGCGCGCGCCGCCTCGCGCGGCACCCGCTTCAGGCCGAAGGCCACGTTCTCCTCGACCGACAGATGCGGGAACAGCGCGTAGTCCTGGAACATGAAGCCGATGTTGCGGTCCTCCGGCTCGACGAAGCCGCCCGGCCCCGCGATCTCCGCGCCGTCCAGCAGGATCCGGCCGCCGTCGGGGGCGTCGACCCCGGCGACGATGCGCAGCAGCGAGGATTTGCCGCAGCCGGACCGGCCGACCAGGCAGACGATCTCGCCAGGCGCGATCGACAGCGACACCTCGTCCAGCGCCCGGACGGTCCCGAAGCTCCGGCAGATCCGCTCCAGCGTCAGCATTCGCTCCGTACTCTCGATCCTGCCCCATGGTCTACGCCCTGCTTAGAGCAGAGCCGGCGCCGATCCAACCGCGATCCCACCGCTACGGCCGTATTGGCGCGGACGGCGCCGTTTGCTATTGCCACGCTTCTGCCGCATTCCTTGTCGCGGCGAGGTGGATGTGAGAGCGGCCATGTTTCCCGAACGGCTTACCGAGGGCTATCGCGCCTTTCTCAGCGGCCGCTTTGCCGCCGAGCGCAGCCGCTACGAGATGCTGGCGGAGGCAGGGCAGCGCCCGGAGATCATGATCGTCGGCTGCGTCGATTCGCGGGTGTCGCCGGAGGTCATCTTCGACGCCGCGCCGGGCGAGCTGCTGGTGGTGCGCAACGTCGCCAACCTGGTGCCGCCCTACGAGCCGGACCGGGCCTTCCAGCACGGCACCAGCGCGGCGCTGGAATTCGGGGTGCAGGCGCTGCGGGTCAAGCACATCGTGGTGCTGGGCCATGCCCATTGCGGCGGCATCCGCGCCTATGCCGACGAGCAGGAGCCGCTGTCGCCGGGCGATTTCATCGGCCGCTGGATGTCGCAGATCGCCCCGGCGGCGGACAGCCTCGGGCCGCGCAAGCCGGGCGATGGCGACGACTATCTGCGCCGGCTCGAATTCGCCTCGGTCGAGCTGAGCCTGAAGAATCTGATGACCTTCCCCTGCATCTCGATCCTGGTCGAGCGCGGCAAGCTCAAGCTGCACGGCGCCTATTTCGGCGTCGCCTCGGGCCGGCTGCTGGTGCGCGACCCGGACACCGGCGAATTCGAACCGGTGGCAGAGGAGGGGCGCGGCGGGCTCGCGGCTATCCGCTGCCCCTGATCCCTGGTGGGCCAGCCTGATCCCGGCCGTCAGCCGTGCTTGATCTCGAGTGGCAGGTCGAAGGACCCATCCTTGCCGGTGGCGTGGTCGTGGACAGTGAAGGTGGCGATGTAGTGGCCGTCCGGCGCGCCGTTCAGGGTCAGGGTCAGGTTGAAGTACACCTCCCGCACCCGCTCGCGGCTCTCGATCTTGAAATTCTGGAAGTCCTTCTGCTCGCCCAGCGGCTTGCCGTCGGTCGACCGCAGCGAGAAGTCGATCGACAGGTCGATGCGGTACAGCTCGCCATCGGCGACCCAGCCGAAGCCGGTCGGCTCGGCATAGAAGCGCAGCGGCGTAGCGCCGTCGAACACGGCGCTCTCGCGCGGGCTGACGGCGCCGTAGCTCTGCGCCGCCGCGGCCACCAGCAGGGTGCGGCGGAAGCCGAGCGGCGCCTGCAGCCAGGCCTCGGTCGCGGCATCGTTCAGGGCCTTGAAGGCCTCCTCCGGCTGGCCGGCCTTCAGCAGCTCGATGCCCTTGGTGGCGAGCTGCTGGGCGTCGTCGGTCTGCGCCGAAGCCGCCCCCGCCGCCAGGGTCAGGGCGATGGCGGCGGCGTGGAACAGGATCGGATGAAGCATGCTGTCGTCCTTCGGTATGGCTAGGAGCCTGAACCCACGGACGACAGGCCGCGTTCCGTCGGCGGCCGTCCTCGGTCAGTGGCCGCCGCCGGCCTCGCGCTCGGCCAGGATGGCCTCGCTGGTCGCCACCAGCACCGACAGCGCCACCCCCTCGGCCATCAGGCCGACATTGTCGATCGACGGGAAGGTCGGGGCGATGCGGATGTTGCGGTCGTCCGGATCGCGGCCATAGGGGAAGGTGGCGCCGGCCGGCACCATCGCCACCCCGGCCTCCTGCGCCAGGGCCACGGTCCGGCGGGCGGAGCCGCGCCGCACGTCCAGGCTGATGAAATAGCCGCCCTCCGGCTCGGTCCAGCGGGCGACGCCGGAATCGCCGAGATGCTCGGCGAACACCGCCTGCACGCGCTGGAACTTCGGTGCGATGATCTGCCGGTGCCGCTCCATCAGCGCGGTGATGCCGGCATCGTCCCGCAGCAGCCGGACATGGCGCAGCTGGTTCAGCTTGTCGGGCCCGATCGCTTGCCGCGACAGGTGCTTGCGGGCCCACTCCAGGTTGGCGGCCGACGCGGCGAACAGCGCCAGGCCGCTGCCGGCGAAGGTGATCTTCGAGGTCGAGCCGAAGACGAAGGGCCGGTTGGCATGGCCGTGCCGGGCGCAGGCCTCCAGGATGTTCGCCAAGGCGTGCGGCCGCTCGGTCAGGTGATGCACCGCATAGGCGTTGTCCCAGAACAGCCTGAAGTCCGGGGCCGCGGTGCGCATCGCCGACAGTCGCTCCACCGTCTCGGGCGAATAGGTCTCGGCCGTCGGGTTGCTGTATTTCGGCACGCACCAGATGCCCTTGACCGACGGGTCCTCGGCCACCAGCCGCTCGACCGCATCCATGTCCGGCCCGTGCCCGGTCAGCGGCACCGGGATCATGCGGATGCCGAAGCTCTCGCAGATGGCGAAGTGCCGGTCATAGCCGGGCGCCGGGCACAGGAAGGTGACCGGGGCCTGGGCGGTCCAGGAGCTCGCGCCGTCCGGCACGCCGTGCAGCAGGGCGAAGACGATCAGGTCATGCATCAGCCGCAAGCTGGAGTTGCCGCCGATCAGCACCTGCTCCGCCGGTGCGCCCAGCAGCGGCGCGAACAGCGCCCGCGCCTCCGGCAGGCCGCGCAGGTCGCCGGGGTAGTTGCGGCCGTCGACGCCCTCGGCCGAGCGGAAGCCGTCCGGCCCGGGCAGGGTGAGCAGGGCGCTGGAGAGGTCGAGCTGCTCCGGCGACGGATTGCCCCGGCTGCTGTCCAGCTTCAGCCCGCGGGCGCGGAAGGCGGCGTGCCGGTCCCCCGCCTGCCGCCGGAAGGCGCGGAGGTCGTCTGTCATCATGGTCTCGAGGCGCTGCATGGCCGTCTCCGAGGCGCGGTCGTGGCGGAACGATGCGAAGGCTAGCGGGGCCGGGGGCCGCGGGGCCAGAGCGGAGCCATGCGGCAGCGGCGGCTCTGGATTGCCGGCGGCACCCATCCCGTTTGGGACGGGACGCTCGCCGGAAACGACCCCTAGAATCAACGGATATTGCGAGGGCTGCCTCCCAAGCGGGTGAAGGCGATGCGATGGCCCGGCGCAATCATAGTCGAAGGAGGAATTATGGCGAACGTGACGGGAACATCCGCGGGCGATTTCATCCACCGGGCCGGCGATGGCCGGACGGGCAGCGGGAATGAGGTGACCGGTGTGACCACCGGCGCCGACACCATCTCCGGCGCCGAAGGCAACGACCTGATCTACGGCGACGACGGCAACGATTCGATCTCGGGCGGCAGCGGCGACGACATCCTCTATGGCGGCCAGGGCGCCGACGTCCTGACCGGCGGCGTCGGCTACGACATCTTCCGGTTCGAAGCGGCGTCCGAGGTCACCGGCCTGGCCGAGTCCTTCGATGGCGGAGCCGACCACGACCGCCTGGATTTCGGCAGCGCCTTCGGCGTCATCAATCTCAGCCTCGCGACCATCGTCAATATCGAGGAGCTGAACGTCTCCGGCGCCGGCAACAACACCGTCACCCTGACCGCGACCCAGCTCGGCGGCTTCTCGACGATCACCGCCGGGTTCGGCCAGGACGTCCTGGTGCTGTCGGCGGCGGGCACGGCCGACCTGACCGGCGCCTTGATCGTCAACATCGACGAGATCCGCGGCTCGGCCGGCAACGACGTGATCACCCTGACCAGCGTCGTCAACGGCCAGACCGTGAACGGCGCCGCCGGCAACGATGTGATCTCTGGCGGCAACGGCGCCGACGTGGTCAACGGCGGCGACGGCACCGACACGATCTGGGGCAGCATAGGCAACGACGTGATCTATGGCGGCCAGGGTGCCGATATCGTGAATGGCGGTGTCGGCTACGACATCTTCCGCTTCGGGTCCTTGACCGAGATCAGCGGCCTGGCCGAGAGCCTCGACGGCGGCGTCGATGACGATCGGCTGGATTTCGCCACCGGCAACCTCTCCGGGGCCGTGAACCTCAGCCTCGCGACCCTCACCAGCATCGAGGAGCTGAATCTCGCCGGCAGCGGCAACACCGTCACCCTGACTGCGGCCCAGCTCGGTGCCTTCTCCACCATCGCCTCGGGCTTCGGGCCGGATATCCTGATCCTGTCGGCGTCGGGCACGGCGGACCTGACCGGCGCCTCGATCGTCAACATCGATGAGATCCGCGGCTCTGCCGGCAACGACGTGATCACCCTGACCACCGTCGCCGCCGGCCAGACCGTGAACGGCATCGCCGGCAACGATGTGATCGCCGGCAGCAGCGGCGCCGATGTGATCAATGGCGGCGACGGCACCGACACGATCTGGGGCAGCATTGGCAACGACATCGTCTATGGCGGCCAGGGCGCCGATACCCTGAATGGCGGTGTCGGCTACGACATCTTCCGCTTCGGGTCCTTGTCCGAGATCAGCGGCCTGGCCGAGAAGCTCGACGGCGGCGTCGATGACGACCGCCTGGATTTCGCCGCCGGCAACCTGTCCGGCAGCGTGAATCTCAGCCTCGCGACCCTCACCAGCATCGATGCGCTGGACTTCGCCGGCAGCGGCAACACCGTCACCCTGACCGCGGCCCAGCTCGGCGCCTTCTCCAGCTTCGTCGCCGGATTCGCGTCGGATATCCTGGTCCTGTCGGCGGCGGGCACGGCCGACCTGACCGGCGCCTCGATCGTCAACATCGACGAGATCCGCGGCTCGGCCGGCAACGACGTCATCACCCTGGCCGGCGTCGCCACCGGCCAGACTGTGAACGGCTCTGGCGGCAACGACACGATCATCGGCGGCGCGGGCGCCGACGTGCTCGACGGCGGCGCGGGCAAGGACCTGCTGACGGGTGGCGGCGGCGCGGATCGGTTCGTGGTGTCCGTCATCGGCGACAGCCCGGCCACCGCCAACCGCGACGTGATCACGGGCATCTCGCACGTGGAGGGGGACCGGATCGATCTGTCGCGGATCGATGCCAGCACGGCCGTTGTCGGCGATCAGGCCTTCACCTTCATCGGCGCCGGCCTCTACACGGGCGTCGCCGGACAGCTGCGCTACAGCCAGACCGGCAGCATCACGGTGGTCGCCGGCGATGTGAACGGCGACATGGTCTCGGACTTCCATGTCGAGATCAGCGCTGCCCTCGCCCTCGGCGCGATCGACTTCGTGCTCTGACGGGAGCCGCCCGGCAGGCCCTCACTGCAGGCCCTCACTGCAGCCGGGACAGGAGCGCCACCAGCTCGGCCTGCCGGGTCGTCTCGGTCTTGTGCAGCACCGACTTCAGATGGTTGCGGACGGTGCCGCGGCCGATGCCGAGATGGTCGGCGATGGCGCCGGGCGACAGGCCCACGGCCAGCAGGGCGGCGACGCTGCTCTCGGTCGGGGTCAGCCCGAAGGCGTCGCGGACCGGCCGGGGCAGCGGCGGCGCCATCACCGGATGCCGCCGCGCATCGACCAGGACGGCGAGGGCGGCGGTCGTGGCGAAGACGTCGCGGCCGGCGCCGATGTTCGGCGTCGCCAGCAGCAGCGGGCGCGATGCGGAGTCCGGGCTGGTCAGGCGGACGAGGCCGGGCTGGCCCACCGTCGTCGCCGCGCTGACGATCCGGTTCACACCCGGTTGCTCGTCGGCGAAACAGGCGGTCAGGCGCCCGCCGGCCAGCCGGATGGCGCGGCCCAGCATGCCCTCGGCGACCGCGTTCATGCGCAGGACCCGGCCCTGCCGGTCGAGATGGAAGACGCCCTCGCCGCGGCGCTGGAAGATCTGCGCCTGGTCCTCGGCCCGGGTCTCGACCATCGCCGGCGCGATCAGCGCGGCGGCGCGCAGCCGCGGCAGCGCATGGTCCAGCGCCGCGATCTCCTCCACCTGGTACGGGTCCCGCATCGGCGACCGCTTCAGGCTCAGGAACACGCCGTCGCCCGGGGTGCCGGCGATCAGGGCGCAGGCGTGCCAGCGCAGGCCGCGCGGGCGCAGGAACTCCGCATAGAACGGGTCCCGCTCGATCTCCTCCGTCGCGAAATGGTCGAAATCGGTCTTGAAGCCCTCATCCAGCGTCATGACCACGCGCCGGCTGCGGGGATCCGGCGGATGCAGGCCGGCAATGTATTCGGCGACCGGGGCCGCGATCGACCGGGTCGGAAGCACGATGTCCTTGGCCCCCGGCTGAGTCCGCACCAGGGTCGCGCCGGCCGCCTCGGCGGCCAGGGCCAGATCGAGCAACAGCTCGTCCCAGGGGGCGCCGATCAGCGCCCCCTCCATCAGCCCTTCGACCGCACGATGCACCGCGTCGAACCGCAGCATCCCAGGCCTCAGCCGTGCCCGACCATTCAGGGAGAATTTACACCAAACCGGACCGATCGTGGCCCGCGCCGATCGTCGATGAAGGGCGGGCCGCGAACGGCTGCTGCCGCGTGCGCGCCCCCTCGGTCAGCCGGCCGCCTTCGCCTCCTTGCCCAGCAGGTTGCGCTCGAGCTGGCTGCGCAGATCGTCGTCGGCGAAATAGGACAGGTTCTGCTCGCGGATCTTGGCGCCCTCCTCGTCATACAGGAAGGGCAGGGTGCAGTAGCGCGTGCCCTTGGTCACCGGCAGCGCCTCGTGCAGCAGCGAGCAGGAGAACACCACCGCACCGCCGGTCGGCGCCTTGTAGCTGTGGCGGTCGTATTCCGGGAAGCGCAGCTCGCCGCCCTCGAACTCGTCGGCGTTCAGGTTGATGGTGACGGCGAAACGGCGATGCGCCGTGCCCTTGGTGGTGTTGTCGCGATGGGCGCGGAAATAGCCGCCCTCGCCGGAATCATAGCAGGCGACGATGTAGCGCTCGATCCGGGTGGCGTTGAACTGGAACGCCTTCTTGATCTCCGGCACCAGGCGCCGCTCGATCCGGGCCTTCATGGCCAGGCGCAGCGTATCGTCCTCGATCGTCGCGTCCTTGCGCTTCTTGTGCGAATGGTCGACCGCGGCGGCGGTGCGGCCGTCCGGCAGCGACTGCATGAAGCCGCTCTCCTCGCCGCCGACCTTGTTGTAGTAGTCGATCAGGGCGCGGCAGAACTCCGGCTCGAACAGATACGGCACCACCAGCACCGGCGCGCCCGGTGTCGCCGTGCCCAGCCGGCCCAGCGGCGGCAGCCGGCTGACGAACTCGGCCAGCATCTTCGCATGCTCCGCCCCGTCCTCGATCGGGAAGCGGGCGAGGATGCGCAGATTGGGCGACAGCACGTAGCTGACCTTGCGCTGGTCGGTGCCGTAGGAAGTGCTGATCTTGCTGTCGAAATCGTAGAAGTGCCGCAGCCCGGGGACGCGGGTCGGCAGCCGTCCCGGCTGGGCATCGTCCTTGTCCTGGCTGACGCCGAAGAAGGCGGCGTGGCCGTCGTTGAACGGCCCGACCTCGGCCGCGATCGCCGACAACAGCCGCGCCGATTGCGCATCTCCGGCCGAGCCGAAGAAGCTGAGGACGACGTAGCGCCCGGCCACCGTATCGAAGCGGAAGTCCGGCCGCTGCGGCGTCGGGACCACGAAGAGCGGAGCGGGATCGCCGGGCTCCAGCAGACGGGGCATTCAATCCTCCACGAAAATACAGTCCAGTTGAGAGCTGCTCGCATATTACAGCAGGATTATGGCCGCCGTCGTGCCCGATGTCACATGTCGCGAGAAGCGCGGCACGTGTCGCGACGAGGCTGCTGCATGGCGAATCCGTGCGGCGTGCCGCCACGCCGGCCGTGCCAGGGTTGAACGCCGGGATTCGCCCGAGGTCGAGACGAGGTCAGGATGAGCCGCACCCGCACCACGCCCCGTCGCCGCGACCGTGCGGGCGGCCTTGCCCAGCTGCCCTGGCAATTGGTCGAGAACCCGATGCCGCCGGTCGAGGTGCTGCGCGCCGACCAGATCGAGCGAATCCACGACACCTCGCTGACCATCCTGGAAGAGATCGGGATGGATTTCCTGCACGACGAGGCGATCGAGATCCTGCGCCTCGCCGGGGCCGAGACCACGCCGGGCAGCCGCCGCGTCCGATTCGACCGCGGCCTGGTGCTGGACGCGGTGGCGAAGGCGCCGTCCGCCTACACCTTCCACGCCCGCAACCCGGAGCGGGACGTCCGGATCGGCGGCCGCTCGATCGTCTTCGCCTCGGTCGGCTCGGCCCCGAACGTCTCGGACATCGAGGGCGGGCGCCGGGTCGGCAACTACCGCGACTACTGCAACCTGCTGCGCCTCGGCCAGACGCTGAACGCGATGCACATCTTCGGCGGCTATCCGGTCGAGCCGGTGGACCTGCACCCCTCGACCCGCCATCTCGACGCCCTGCGCGCCTTCGTCACCCTGTCCGACAAGCCGTTCCACGCCTATGCGCTGGGCCGGGTGCGGATGCGCGACGGCATCGAGATCGCCCGCATCGCCCGCGGCGTCAGCCGCGAGCAGCTGCAGCGCGAACCCAGCCTGTTCACCGTGGTCAACACCTCCTCGCCGCTGCGCCTGGACGGGCCGATGATCGAGGGCCTGGTCGAGATGGCGAGGGCCGGGCAGATCGTCACGGTCACGCCGTTCACGCTGGCGGGCGCCATGGCCCCGGCGACACTGGCCGGCGCCTTGGCGCAGCAGAATGCCGAGGCGCTGGCGACCATCGCCCTGATCCAGATCATCAAGCCCGGCGCGCCGGTGATGTATGGCGGCTTCACCTCCAATGTCGACATGAAGTCCGGGGCGCCGGCCTTCGGCACGCCGGAATACGCCAAGGCGGCGCTGGCCGGCGGCCAGCTGGCGCGGCGCTACGGCCTGCCCTATCGCTCCTCCAACACCAACGCCTCGAACGCGGTCGACGTGCAGGCGACCTATGAGAGCATGGTGTCGCTGTGGGCGGCGGTGCAGGGCCACGCCAACATGGTGATGCACAGCCTCGGCTGGCTCGAAGGCGGGCTGCGCGCCAGCTTCGAGAAGATGATCATCGATGCCGAGCTGGTGCAGACGATGACCGAGTTCCTGAAGCCGATCGTGGTCGACGACGACACGCTCGGCCTCGACGCCATCCGCGAGGTCGGGCCGGGCGGCCATTTCTTCGGCTGCCAGCACACCCTGGCGCGCTACGAGACCGCCTTCTACGCGCCGCTGCTGTCCGACTGGCGCAACTTCGAGAGCTGGCAGGAGGCCGGGGCGCCGGACGCCACCCAGCGGGCGCATCAGCTGTACAAGCGCATCCTCGCCGAATTCGAGCCGCCGCCGCTCGACCCCGCCATCGCCGAAGAGCTCGACGCCTTCGTCGCGAAGCGGAAGGAAGAGGGCGGGGTGCCGAGCGACTAGGCGCTAGTAGCCGGCTTCCTTCTGATGCCTGAAGGCAAGAATCAGGACGACGTCTTCGGATCGAAGATGGTGATAGCGAGCGACATACCCGGAGTCGCCAAAGGTGATCAGCAGCTCGCGGTGGTTCGCATCGTCGAGGGCCGGCCGTCCGATCTCAGGCTGCGTGGCAAGCAGCCGGAACTGTCGTCTGATTTCATCGGCTGCGCGGCGGGCAGCGATTGGATTCTTTCCGACGAGAAATCGACGGCATCTTTCCAACCCCTGCTGAGCGCCGGGCGTGACGACTATTCGTGGCAAGCGGGCGCCTCCGTTTCCTCATCGGTGCCCCAGGTCGCAAGCCAGCGATCGACCTCTTCGCCGGTGAGATGCAGGCCGGTCTCTTGATACTCCCGCCAGGATGCAAGGGCCTCTTGCTTGAACGATTCCCGGGCCTCCTCACGCTCGAGATACTGCTGGATAGCCTCCCGCATGAGGTAGTGCGGCTTGCGGTCTCGCGCTTCCGCCAGCTTCTTCAGTTTTTCCCGCTGCGCTGAGTCGAGCTTGATCGATACGGGGAGGAGATCCGACACGCCAGCCTCCTGGGTATTACTCACAACTACGAAGTATATGGGCGCTGGGCCGCGAGATGCAAATCGACGGACCTATGGCAGGCTGGACACGGACTAGGCGCTGCCGATCAATATCCCGGTCAGGAACACCAGCACGCCGCCGATCACGACCTGGAAGGCGGACGACAACAGCGGCGTGTCCATGAAGCGGTGGCGGATCCAGGAGATCACCGCCAGCTCGACCGCCACCACGGCGACGGCGATGCCGGTGGCGACGCGGAAATCCGGGATCAGATAGGGCAGGGTGTGGCCCAGACCGCCCAGCGCGGTCATGCCGCCGCAGACCAGGCCGCGCAGCCAGGGCCGGCCGCGGCCGGTCAGGCTGCCGTCATCCGACAGCGCCTCGGCGAAGCCCATGCTGATGCCGGCGCCGATCGAGGCGGCGAGGCCGACCAGGAAGGTGTCGAAGCTGTCATGGGTGGCGAAGGCCGCGGCGAACAGCGGGGCCAGGGTGGAGACCGACCCGTCCATCAGCCCGGCCAGTCCCGGCTGCACGATCTGCAGCATGAACAGCCGGCGCTCGTCCTCGCCCTCGCGCTTCTGCACCCTGGCCGGGACGTGCTTTTCCTCCAGCTGCTCGGCGACATGCTCATGCCGCCGCTCCTCCGCCGCCAGGTCGCCCAGCAACTGGCGGACCGAGGCGTCGGTGGCGCGGCCGGCGGCGCGCTCGTAGAAGCGCCGGGTCTCCACCTCCATCGCCTCGGCCTGCTTGCGCACGGTGTCCAGCGACAGCGGCCGCGTCAGCCAGACCGGCCGGCGGCGGATGAAGCCGCGGACCAAGTGCCGGTTGATCAGCGGGATGTGGTCGCCGAAGCGGCCTCTATAGAGCTCGAGCAGCCGGTGGCGGTGCCCGTCCTCCTCCCGCGACATGCCGCGGAACACGGCGGCCGAGGCGGGGAAGCCGGCGGCCAGGCCTTCGGCAAAATCGCCGTAGATCCGGGCGTCCTCCTCCTCCAGCGCGATCGCCAGGGCCAGCAGCTCACGCTCGGTCAGTTGGGAAAAGTCCTTCATCGCCGTCTCCGCTTCGCTCGCCTTCCGCTTCTCCGCCCGGCTCGAGGCGAAGGCAACGACGAACGACTCGCAGCGCGGCGAGGTCGGGCGACCCCGCGTCGCAGGCGGGATATAAATTCATAACGATGTCCTTATATTTAGATGGAGTTCGCATCGGCCCGGCGGTACCGTCGCCTTGCGCCCGCCGCGGTTTCAGGAAGGTCCGGCCATGTCCAGCACCCGTTTCCACGATCTGCTCGCCGCCAAGCCGATCCTGTTCGCCGATGGCGGCATGGGCACCGGCCTGTTCGCCCAGGGGCTGGAGACCGGGGACAGCCCGGAGCTGTGGAACCTCGAGCGGCCGGAGCGGGTGCAGGTGGTGCATCGCGGCTTCGCCGAGGCCGGGTCCGACATCATCCTGACCAACACCTTCGGCGGCAATGCGCGGCGGCTGGCGCTGCACAGCGCTCAGGGCCGGGTGCGCGAGCTGAACGTCGCCGGTGCCCGCATCGCCCGCGCCGTGGCGGAGGAATTCGACCGCCCGGTCATCGTCGCCGGCTCGATGGGCCCGACCGGCGACATCTTCCAGCCGGTCGGCGCGCTCAGCTACGAGGAGGGCGTAGCCGCCTTCGCCGAGCAGGCCGAGGCGCTGGCCGAGGGCGGCGTCGACGTGCTGTGGATCGAGACCATCTCGGCCGCCGAGGAGATCCAGGCGGCGATCGAGGGCGCATCGCGCACCGGCCTGCCGATCGTCTCGACCATGACCTTCGACACCAACGGCCGCACCATGATGGGGCTGACGCCGGAGGCGGCGATCACCCATGGCCGCAACTGCGCCTGCCGGCCCAGCGCCTTCGGCGCCAATTGCGGCATCGGCCCGGCCCAGTTGCTGGACAGCATCCTCGGCCTGGTGCGTGCGTCGGAGACCGGCGACATCATCGTCGCCAAGGGCAATTGCGGCATCCCGCAATACCGCGAAGGCGCCATCGTCTATGACGGCACGCCGGAGATCATGGCCGACTACGCCGTGCTGGCACGCGACGCCGGCGCCCGCATCATCGGCGGCTGCTGCGGCACGACGCCGGAGCATATCCGGGCCATGGTCGCGGCGGTGAACGGCAGCGCCCGCGGCCCGGTGCCGGATGTCGAGACGGTCGAGCGGCTGCTGGGCCCGATCAAGACCCAGTCCGGCCGTCCGATCGAAGGCGGCGGCGAGCGCGAAGGCCGCCGGCGCCGTCGGGCCTGATCCTCAGAGACTCGCGGGCTCGACAGGACCGCCGCCGACTCGCTCCAGCGTCTGGATGTGCCGGCCCAGCAGCGCGGCGGCCTGATCGACGGCGCCGCGCCGCAGCGCGTCCAGGATCTGCCGGTGGTCCTGGTTCGAGCGCGGCTGCCAGCCGGCCGAGCGGGTCGCGGCGAAGGTGAAGCGGGAATTGGCCAGCTGCAGCTCCGCCAGCATCGCCAGCAGGCGCGGCATGCGGCAGGCCGCCACCAGTTCGCGATGGAAGCTGCGGTTGGCCGCCTCCCACTCGGCGAAGGATTGCGCCCGGTCGCCGGCCGCGACGGCCTCGTCGATCCGCTCGATCTGCAGCGGCGTCAGCCGGCGGGCGGCATGGCGCAGCGCCAGCACCTCCAGTGCCGCCCGGATCTCCACCACCTCGCGCATCGACCGCTCGTCCAGCGGCGCCACGCGCATGCCGCGCCGTGGCTCGCTGACCGCCAGGCCCTGGGCCTGCAGGCGCTGGAACGCCTCGCGGACGGGCACATGGCTCGATCCGAACTCATGGGCGATGTGGTCCTGGCGCAGCGGCGCATCCGGCGCCAGCTCGCCGGTCACGATCCGCTCGGCCAGGATTTCGGCGATCCGGTCGGCGACGGTCTGTTGAGAAGGATCAATCTTCGGCATTCTGGATCATAGATTATCTACTGAGTAAACCGATGCACACGCTGTTCGGCGCCTCTAGACTCGGCTGAGTCGCAACGATCATAGATCAATCAACAGGATTATCTATGATTTTGAGGAGCCAGTTCGTGCACTCTCCCGTCGAAGCACCGCTGTCCACACCCGTCCTGACCGGCTGGCGCGTCCCCGCCGCCATCATCGGCGGCACCCTGCTGCTGGCGCTCAGCGCCCAGATCCAGATCCCGTTCTGGCCAGTGCCGATGACCATGCACGTCTGCGCCACCTTCCTCCTCGCCGGGCTGGCCGGCGGCCGGCTGGCGGCGGCGATGGTCGTCGCCTATATGGCCGAGGCCGCGATCGGCCTGCCAGTCCTGGCCGGGGGCAGCGGCGGCGTGGCGACGCTGGTCGGCCCGACCGGCGGCTATCTCGTCGGCTTCGTCGTCGCCGCCTTCCTGGCCGGCGAGTGGATCCGGCGCCGTCCGGGCGGGCTGGTCGCCACGGCCGTGCCGATGCTCGCGGGTCTGGCCGTGGTCTATGTCCTCGGCTGCCTCTGGCTGGCGCAGTTCATCGGCTGGGCGGCCGTGATCTCCGCCGGCATCGAGCGCTTCGTGATCGGCGACGCGCTGAAGGTGCTGCTGGCCGCAGCGGTGACCATCGCCCTGCGCCGCGTCCGGAGGGCTGCGTGACGGCGACTGGCGCTGGTTCCAGGCCCGCTGTCCGGTTCGACTGGACGCGGGCTGAGGCCGAGGCGCTGTACGGCCTGCCGTTCCCAGAGCTGCTGCACCGGGCCCAGCTCGTCCACCGCGAGAGCTTCGACCCGGCGGAGGTCGAGACCGCCAGCCTGCTCAGCATCAAGACCGGCGGCTGCCCGGAAGATTGCGGCTACTGCTCGCAGAGCGCCCGCTACGACACCGGGGTCAAGGCGACGCGGCTGATGGATCCCGGCGTGGTGGTCGACCGGGCGGCCGAGGCCAAGGCCGCCGGGGCCGGGCGCTTCTGCATGGGCGCGGCCTGGCGCAGCCCGAAGGACCGCGACCTCGACCGGGTCTGCGAGATGGTGACGGGGTCAAGGCGCTGGGGATGTCGACCTGCGTCACCCTCGGCATGCTGACCCGGCCGCAGGCGGACCGGCTGAAGGCGGCGGGGCTCGACTACTACAGCCACAACGTCGACACCTCGCCCGAATTCTACGGCCGGATCATCACCACCCGGACGCTGCAGGACCGGCTGGAGACGCTGGGCCATGTCCGCGCCGCCGGCATCAAGGTCTGCTGCGGCGGCATCGTCGGCATGGGCGAGACGGTCGACGACCGGCTGGGCATGCTGCTGCTCCTGGCCGGGATGGACCCGCATCCGGAAAGCGTGCCGCTGAACCTGTGGGCCGAGGTGGCGGGGACCCCGGTGATGGCGACGGCGGAGACGCCCGACCCGATCGGCTTCGTCCGCCTGGTCGCGGTGGCGCGGATCCTGCTGCCACGCAGCGTGCTGCGGCTCTCCGCCGGCCGGCAGACCATGAGCGACGAGCTGCAGGCCCTGTGCGTCCTGGCCGGCGCCAACTCGATCTTCCTCGGCGACGTGCTGCTGACCACGGCCAATCCGGGGCTGGATCGCGATGCCCGGCTGCTGGCCAAGCTCGGGCTCCGGGCGGTGACCGGCGGGCTGGCGCCGGCCGCGGCCTGAATCCTATCGCGGCCAGTCCGACATCGGCGTGGTGGACTCGACGATGTGGACGCCGAGCTCCGCCCAGCGGGCGAAGGCGTCCTCGGCCTGCGGGGTGAAGTCGAGCGCCGGGATCGGCCGGCCCTCGGCATCCAGCCCGACCACCGCCGACATGCAGTCGCGCAGGACAGTGACCCGGCCCGGCAGGGCCGGGTCGAGCGCCCGCATCCGGTCGAGCAGATCGTCGACCGACCAGCGCACGCAATGGCTGGCGGCTTGGCCGGCGACCACGATCCGGTCGGCGCGCAGCAGCTCCAGCAGCGCCGAATCGTCTTGCGGCTGCACCAGCCGCCCGCCGTCCCAGCGGTCCGGCACCTCGGGCGCGAAGGCGGAATAGCTCTCGCTCCACGGATCGTCACCCTTGATGATGACCGGCGTCGGCGCGCCGCGCAGGGCGGCGTGGAACAGCCGGGCCTCCTGGACCAGCCCCGGCATGGCGTGGCCCTCCGACCCGATCAGGCAGTGGTCGGGCCAGACGATCAGCGCGTTGCGGCCCTGTCGCGCCAGGCTGCGGACATAGTGCAGCAGCTGCCGCTCGACCCAGGCGGGGCCCTCCGCCGCGACATCGGGCGGCAGCAGCGCCAGCACGCCCGGGCTCGGCCGCAGCGTGCCGCCGGCCAGCATCTCCTCGGTGATCACGGTGAACGGTTCGGGCGGGCGGCCGTCGGCGTCGATCCAGAACGACCGGTGGAAGATCTGCAGCGGCGTGTGGGTGTCGAAGGTCGGGACGATCCGGGAGAGCGCGCCGAGGTTGCGGTGGATGAAGGCGGCGATCCGCGCCGTGTCCTCGACCGCGCCGCGCCCGGACCGGCCGCCGACATAGAGCGCACCCTCCGGCAGGCAGAAATCGCGCTGCAGGTCGATCAGCAGCAGGTCCGTGCGCCCCCCTCCGACCGTCTCGACCTCGCCACGCCAGCGCTCGGCCACGGCGCGCAAGGCATCGAGATCGGGCCGATACGACCAGTCCCCGGCCCGGGCCGGATCGAAGAAGGGAGGAAGCGTCGCGCTCATGCCGGCCCTGCTGCGTGCTGCTGCCAGACTAGCCAGCGTCGCCGGGCAAGGGAAAGGGTGTCCACCCCCCAATCGTCGGGGGTTGCCGCACCGGCACCTGTTTCACCACCTTGGACGGCAAATGCGGACGTGGAGATCGGCCCGGGATGCGGCATGCCGACAGGGGCGTCCTGCGTCTTTACCCTACCCGTTCAGGAGAATTCGATGACGCGTTTCGAAGGCGACGACTACGACAACCAGATCCCGCCGTCCGGCTACAGCAACGCCGGCGACGACATCATGTATGGCCGCGGCGGCGACGACTACATCGATGGCGGCACCGGCAATGACTATGTCGTCGGTGGTGCCGGCGCTGACACTCTGATCGGCGGGACCGGCATCGACACGATCAGCTACTGGGACGCGAATGGCGCCGGCGTGGTGGTCAACCTGACCACGATGAAGGCCTCCGGCGCCGGGTCCGAGGCCCAGGGCGACACGATCTCCGGCTTCGAGAACATCGAGGGCGTGAATCACGATCAGGGCCACGACATCCTCACCGGATCGGCCGGCGCCAACAGCATCCTGGGAAATGGCGGCAACGACTACATCTACGGCATGGCTGGGAATGACACGCTGGAAGGTGGGGTCGGCTACGACGTGATCTATGGCGGCGATGGCAACGACACGATCCAGGATCTCGATCAGGACAACCAGCTCTATGGCGGCACCGGCAATGACAGGATCCAGGCGGGGAGCGCGAGCAACATGCTCGACGGCGGAACCGGCGACGATTGGCTGAGCTGCGATCCCGGCACTTACCAGGAGAATGCGGTCAATGTCCTGCGCGGCGGCGCCGGCGCGGACCGGATCATCGGATCCTTTGCCAAGAACGACACCGCGACCTATTCCGAGGGGACCGTCGGGGTCACCATCAATCTCACGACCAATGTCGCGAGCGGCGGCAATGCTCAAGGCGACGTGCTGAGCGCCATCGAGCATCTCGTCGGCTCGGCGGGCAGCGACTCGCTGACCGCAAACACCGGGGCCAACACCCTGGACGGCGGCGCCGGCAACGACGTGCTCTCGGGCATGGACAGCAACGATCTGCTCCGCGGCGGGGCGGGGGCGGACCGGCTCGACGGCCAGTTCGGCATCGACACCGCCAGCTACTACAGCGGCACCACCGGGGTCCTGGTCAGCCTGGCCAGCGGCCTCGGCAGCGGCGGCGAGGCCCAAGGCGACACCCTGTTCGGCATCGAGAACGTCTCCGGCAGCCAGGGCAGCGACAGCCTCTACGGCAATGCCGGCGCCAATGTGCTGCAGGGCTGGAACGGCAGTGACGCGCTCTTCGGCAGGGCCGGCAAGGACACGCTCACCGGGGGCGCCGGGGCAGATCGCTACCACTTCACCGCCCTCGGCGACAGCGTGGTCGGGGCCAATGCCGACCGGATCACCGATTTCAGCCACGCCCAGGGTGACAAGATCGACCTGTCGGGCATCGACGCCAGCACCGGCGCGGCCGGCAACCAGGCCTTCCGCTTCCTCGGCACCGGCGCCTATACCCATCATGCCGGCGAGCTGCACTACTACTACAGCGGCTCCGACACCGTGGTCTCCGGCGACGTCAACGGCGACGGCGCCTCCGACTTCAACATCGTCCTCTCCGGCCATCTGGGCCTGGTCGCCGGCGACTTCACGCTCTAGCCGCGATTGCGCAGACGAAGCGGGCCGGCTTCCCGGGGGTGCCGGCCCGCGCTTACTGGAACAGGCTGGAGACCGACTTCTCCTCGGCGATGCGCAGGATCGCCTCGGCCATCAGGGGTGCGATGGTCAACTGGCGGACATTGTGGCTCAGCCGCACCGCCTCGGTGGCGAGGATGCTGTCGGTGGTCACCATCTCCTTGATCGGCGAGGCGCCGACGCGGGCGACGGCGCCGCCGGACAGCACGCCGTGGCTGATATAGGCGAAGACCTCGGACGCGCCGCGCTCCATCAGCGCGACGGCGGCGTTGCACAGCGTGCCGGCGCTGTCGGCGATGTCGTCGATCAGGATGCAGCGGCGGCCGTCGATGTCGCCGATCACGTTCATCACTTCGGACACGCCGGCGCGCTCGCGCCGCTTGTCGATGATGGCGAGGTCGGCATCCAGGCGCTGCGCCACCGAGCGGGCGCGGACCACGCCGCCGACATCGGGCGAGACGATGACCAGGTTGTCGCTGGAGAAGCGGCTGCGAATGTCCTTCACGAACACCGGCGCGGCCACCAGGTTGTCCAGCGGGATGTCGAAGAAGCCCTGGATCTGGCCGGCATGCAGGTCGAGGGTCAGCACCCGGTCGGCGCCGGCGCGGGTGATCAGGTTGGCGACCAGCTTGGCCGAGATCGGCGTGCGCGGGCCGGTCTTGCGGTCCTGCCGGGCATAGCCGTAATAGGGCATCACCGCGGTGATCCGGCGGGCCGAGCCGCGGCGCAGCGCGTCGATGGCGACCAGCATCTCCATCAGGTTGTCATTGGCCGGGAAGCTGGTCGGTTGGATCACGAACACGTCCTCGCCGCGGACGTTCTCGAGGATCTCGACGAAGACCTCCATGTCGGCGAAGCGCCGGATCTGGGCCTTGGTCAGCGGAATTTGCAAATAGGCGGCGATCGCCTCGCAGAGCGGGCGATTGCTGTTGCAGGCGATGATTTTCATGGAGTGCGGCTCGGTGGTCTCGGGCGGTGGCCGGGGCCGGATGCGGCTGCGTATATCCCGCGCGCATCGGGGTGTAAACGGACTAAACGCAATGCTGACCCCGAATTGTCACATCAGCATCAGCACGCAGCCGCCGAGCAGCGCCAGGATGATGAACAGGAACAGGGTGATCAGGTGCGGCATGGCTGTCAGCCCGTCAGCAGGATCGCCGAGATCTGCCGGCCGTAATCCGGCTCCTTGCGCAGGGTGGTGCGGCGGTAGCTGAAGAACTGGTCCTCGCGCGCCAGGGTGTCCAGCCCGGTGACGGTGACGTCGCGCAGGCCGGCGCGGTGCAGGCGCTGGGCGACATAGCCCGGCAGGTCGAAATGCGGCCGCGCGCCGGGGGTGTGGAAGAAGCCGGCGCTGTCCGGATCCTCGGCCAGGAACCGATCGCGGAATTCGGGGCCGACCTCGTAGCTGTCGGGGCCGATGCAGGGGCCCACGACCGCCGTGATCCGCTCCGGCACCGCGCCGAGCGCGCGCATCGCCGCGATGGTGGCGTCGGTGATGCCGCCAAGCACGCCCTTCCAGCCGGCATGGGCGGCGCCGATCACCCCGGTCTCGGCATCGGCGAACAGGATCGGGGCGCAGTCGGCGGTCAGGATCCCGAGCGCCAGGCCCGGCCGGTCGGTGACCATGGCGTCGGCCTGCGGCGACGACTCCGGCGTCCACGGCCCGGTCACGGTCGCGACGCTGGGGCTGTGCACCTGGTAGACGGTCAGGAGTGTCTCGGCCGGCCCCAGCTCGCGCCGGCAGCGGTCGCGATTCTCGGCCACCGCCTCGCGCCGGTCGCCGGAGCCGAAGCCGCAGTTGCGCGAGGCGAAGATGCCCTCGCTGACGCCGCCGGTGCGTGGGAAGAAGCCATGGCCGATGCCGGGCAGGGCGTCGAAGAACTCGTTGGCGATCACCAGCGCCGGCCCTTCGGCCAAGTCGGCCAGCCGGTCCAGCCAGTTGGGTGCCGCGTCGGCCAGCCGCGCCGCCTGGGCGGCGCGCAGGGCCGGGCTGGTCTCGACCAGATGCAGGCGCAGCGCGGCGCGGAAGCCGGGCGCGGCGCGGCCGATGGCGCGCAGCGCGTCCTGCATCAGCGTGCCGCGGCCGGGGCCGAGCTCGACCAGCAGCACCGGGTCGGGCGCGCCCATCCGCTGCCACAGATCGGCGCACCACAGCCCGATCAGCTCGCCGAAGACCTGGCTGATCTCGGGCGCGGTGGTGAAGTCGCCGGCCGCGCCCAGCGGGTCCTGCTTGACGTAGTATCCGTGCCGGGGATGGCCCAGCGCCTCGGCCATGTACTGCGCCACCGTCAGCGGGCCGTCGACGGCGATGCGGCGGCGCAGCAGGTCGAGCAGCGCGGTCACGCGGTGGGGGAGGCCGCCTGGGCAGGGGCCTCGACCGCCGGCCGGCGGGCGGCCCACAGCACCACGGCGAGGCCGATCAGGATCATCGGGATCGACAGCTGCTGGCCCCGGGTGAACCAGTCGGTGCCCATCAGGTAGCCCAGCTGGGCATCCGGCTCGCGCACGAACTCGACCAGGAAGCGCGACACGCCGTACCAGGCGATGAAGGCGCCCAGCACGATGCCCGGCCTGGCCCGGATGCGCGGGCTGGCGGCCAGCGGCAACAGGATCAGGAACAGCGCCAGCCCCTCCAGCCCGGCCTCGTAGAGCTGGCTGGGGTGCCGCGGCAGCGGCCCGCCATTGGGGAAGACGATGCCCCAGGGCTCGTCGGTGACGCGGCCCCACAGCTCGCCATTCACGAAATTGGCAATGCGGCCGAAGAACAGCCCGATCGGCGCGGCGGCGCCGACCACGTCGCCCAGCAGCAGGGGCGAGAAGCCGCGGCTGCGGGCGAACAGGATGATCGCGGCGCTGACCCCGAGGAAGCCGCCATGGAAGGACATGCCGCCATGCCAGATCTCCAGGATCGACAGCGGGGTCGCCAGGTATTCGTCGAGATTGTAGAACAGGACGTAGCCGAGCCGGCCGCCCAGGATCGTGCCGATCACCGCCCAGGTCAGGAAGTCGTCCAGCGCCGTCCGGTCGGGCGGCAGCGCGGTGCGGCGGGTCAGCCAGAGGGCATAGCGCCAGCCGAGGATGAAGCCGGCGATGTAGGCAAGCGCGTACCAGCGGATCGCGATGGGGCCGATCTGCAGAGCGACCGGATCGAACCAACCCATGTGTGTTCCCGTTCGGGGGGCGAAGCGTGCCGTTATAGGCGCGCGGTCCAGCGTGTTGCAACGCGGGGAACCGGCCGCCATATTGCCTGATGATGATGATTTGTTCCGGATACCGCCTGACATGCCCTTCGACACCAAGCTGATCGACGATCTGGTCCGCGTCGCGACCGGAGCCTTCGGTGCCGTCGCCGGCGTGCGCGAGGAGGCGAGGACCCGCCTGCGCGAGCAGTTCGAGCACATCCTGTCGCGGCTCGACGTGGTCACCCGCGAGGAGTTCGAGATCGTCCGCGCCCTGGCCCAGCGGGCGCGCGAGGAGCAGGAGCTGCTGACCGCCCGGGTGGCGGCGCTGGAGGCCGCGGCCACGCCGGCGGCGAAGCCCGCGGCGAAGCCCGCGGCTTCGAAGCGCGCGGCCCCGGCGGCGGTCACGGAGACGGGGGGCAGGCCCGCCCGCAAGGCCAAGGCCGCCCCGCCGGCCGCGAAGCCTGCGCCGAAGGGCCGCAGGCCCCGTGCCAAGACGGCGGTCTGAATTTCGTCACAAATCATCCACAACTTTTATCGTGGCAGCGGAGCATATCGGTTGCGCCTAACAAGCCCTTGTGCGACCGTTGCCTTGGAAAGGCTGTAATGGTTAACACCACTACACATTGGGTATTGGCCGAGTGCGAGCGCCATAGATGTGCCTCGCCGCGGTACGGGAGCGGAGGATCATGACCACAGCGTCCGAGATCTTCGAGGAAGCCGCCTTCACCCAAAACCCCCTCGACACGCTCGAGGAAATCGTCAGCGCCAATGATTGGAGTTTCGAGCGGGCCAGCAACGAGGAGATGCTGGCCGAGGTCGCCGGCCGGTGGTGCAGCTATCGCCTGTTCTTCTTCTGGCAGGAGGAGATCAGCGCCATGCAGTTCTCCTGCCAGTTCGACCTGAAGGTGCCGGAGAAGAAGCGCCGCGACGTGGCGGAGCTGCTCAGCATCATCAACGAGCGGATGTGGCTCGGCCATTTCGACGTCGACTCCGAGGAGCTGACGCCGATGTTCCGGCACACCACGCTGCTGCGCGGCGCCCAGGCGGCGAGCCAGGAGCAGCTCGAGGACCTGGTCGACATCGCGCTGACCGAATGCGAGCGCTTCTACCCGGCCTTCCAGTTCATCCTCTGGGGTGGCAAGAGCGCCAGCGAGGCGGTCTCCGCCGCGATCCTGGACACGGTCGGCGAAGCCTGAGCCGACCGGCTGACAAGACGACGAGCCCGGCTTCGCAAGAGGCCGGGCTTTTTCGTGTCGGCGGGTCCGGTCAAGCGAAAGCGTGCTTCGGTTGAATCGTCATTGCGTCTCCGGGGCTGGACCCGCTGGACGGCCACGCCCCTGCGGGGCTCGCCCTGACGAATTTTGATCGAAGCGATGAATCCGGACTGGCGGGCCCGCGCATCGTTCCGAGAGAGAGGAGGGCCGAGACATGGCCTCAGGCCCGCGGCCGCAGCCCGTCTTGTCCGTCGCCCCGCCCTTCGCGTCCGGCCGGGCGGAGGAGGCCGCGCGCCGCCGTCTCCGGCGCAACCGCCGGCTCGCGACCGGGCTGCTGGCCGCGATGGGGGTGGTTTTCGTCGGCACGCATCTGGTCGGCGAGCCCGGCTTCGCCATGCTGCTGCTGCGCGCCGGGGCCGAGGCCGGGATCGTCGGCGGCATCGCCGACTGGTTCGCGGTGACCGCCTTGTTCCGCCGTCCGCTCGGCCTGCCGATCCCTCACACCGCGATCATCCCGAACAGCAAGGACCGGATCGCGCGCACCCTCGGCCGCTTCATCGAGCGGAACTTCCTGACCGAGGAGATTCTGCTGCGGAAGCTTGCCGATGGCCGGGTCGGGCAGCGCTTCGCCGCCTGGCTGGCGGCGCCGGGCACCGCGCCGGTGATCGCCGGGCTGGTCGCCGGCGCGCTGCCGGGCCTGATCCGGTCGCTGGAGGGCCACGACCTGCAGGATTTCGCCAACCGCACGCTGGGCGAGCAGCTCCGGCGCGCCGACCTGGCGCCGATCCTCGGCCGCGTGGTCGAGCTGGCGACGGCCAGCGGCGAGGCCGACATCCTGTTCGAGCGGGCGATCGGCATCGGCGTCGGCTGGCTGGAGGAGAATAGGGGCCAGATCGACCGGCTGGTGGAAGCCCGCAGCCGCTGGTGGGTTCCGAAGACCGTCGACCGCCGGATCGCCGCCGCGATCGTCTCGGCGGTTGCCGACCTCCTGAGCGATCTGCGCCGGCCGGACAGCGAGGCGCGGCTGAGGTTCCGCGAGGCGCTGGCCGGCCTGATCGAGGAATTGCTGCGCTCGCCGGCCCGGCGCGACCAGATCAATGCTTCCAAGAACCGGATCCTCGACAGCCCGGAGGTGCAGGCCTGGCTCGCCTCGATCTGGGGCCAGCTGTCCCGGACGGCGCTGGAGGACCTGGCCGATCCGGCGTCGAAGACGCGCGCCGCGCTCGAACACGGCATCGCCCTGGTCGGTCGGGCCCTGGCCGCGGACGGCGCCATGCAGGCGCATGTCGATGCCGTCGTCCGGCGGCTCGCGGTCCAGCTCGTCTCCTGGCGGCGCAAGCTCGGCGGCTTCGTTGCCGAGGTGGTGCGCGGCTGGGACACGCGCACGCTGACCGATCGGCTCGAGCTCGTGGTCGGCAGCGACCTGCAATACATCCGGATGAACGGCACGATCGTCGGGGCGCTGGTCGGCTGCGCGATCTTTCTGATGTCGCGGCTGCTCGGTTAGAGACCGTTTGGAAACGCCCCTGGCGCGGCCGTCTGACGGCGGGCTCGAGGGCTTCCGGTGCTCACGGACTTTGACGTCCGCGATGATCCGGGCCATCGGCCTTGTCCCCCGGGTGCGCTTTGCCCGACAGTGCGGGTCGGGCGTGACGGCGTCAATCCGGGAGGGGCGCCGCCGCGGCCAGCCGGGACCATCGCTCGCGGGACCACCGCCATGCCCAAGATCGACATCGCCTCCGTGCCGGAACGCAAGGGCACGGGCTATCCGGCGCCCTTCGACGCCCCCTGCGCCGACCGCATCCGGCAGCGTCTGGGCGATGCCGGCGGGCTGACCGATGTCGGGGTCAACCTGATGCGCCTGCCGCCGGGCAACTGGTCGAGCCAGCGCCACTGGCATTCGGAGGAGGACGAGCTCGTCTATGTGCTCGAGGGCGAGCTGACGCTGATCGAGGATGGCGGCGAGACGGTGCTGCGCGCCGGCGACTGCGCGGCCTTTCCGAAGAACTCCGGCAACGGCCATCACATGATCAACAGGTCGGGTGCTGTGGCGGTCTATCTCGAGGTCGGCACGCGCTCGCCGACCGACGTGATCACCTGCTCCGACATCGACATGATGAGCCCCAGCACCGACGGCCGGTTCCTGCACAAGGACGGCACGCCCTATCCTGAGCCGCGGTAGCGGAGCCGCACCCCTTCGTCCAACCCCAAGACCCGGAGGTTTTCCATGACCGAGGTCCTGCTGTTCCACCACGCCCAGGGGCTGACCCCCGGCGTGCATGCCTTCGCCGACGCGCTGCGGGCCGCCGGCCACACCGTGCACACGCCCGACCTGTTCGACGGACGCACCTTCGGCAGCATCGACGAGGGGATGGCCCATATCCACCAGGCCGGATTCGACGCGCTGCGGGAGCGCGGCGTCCGCATCGCCGACGGCTTGCCGCCCGGGCTGGTCTATGCCGGCTTCTCCTTCGGCGTCCTGCCGGCGCAGAAGCTGGCCCAGACCCGGCCCGGCGCGCGCGGCGCCCTGCTGTTCCATTCCTGCCTGCCGATCAGCGGCGACTGGGCCTTCGGGCCCTGGCCGGACGGCGTCCCGGTGCAGATCCACGGCATGGACACCGATCCGTTCTTCGTCGGCGAGGGCGACGTCGACGCCGCCCGCGAGATCGTGGCCAAGGCCGAGGACGCCGAGCTGTTCCTGTACCCCGGCGACCAGCATTACTTCGCCGACAGCTCGCTGCCGTCCTACGATTCGGCGGCGGCCGCGCTGCTGACCCAGCGGGTGCTCGGGTTCCTGGGGCGGGTCTGACCGGCCGGCGATTGTGCTCGGAATCCGATCAATCGGATCTGCACAATCTATTTGTCCGATCACGGCGGGCGTCCCATTCTGGCGTCGATCCCCCGGCGCGGCAGCAGGCGGCCGGCCGGACTCCAGATTCGATTTGCCAATAGACGCTGGCACCGGGCCGCGGCCCGGGCGCCCGGCCCGATTCCGACGGGAGCACGACCATGGAATATCGCAAGCTCGGCAACAGCGGCGCGGTGGTGACGGCCTACTGCCTCGGCACCATGACCTTCGGCAAGGAGTCGGACGAGGCCACGTCCTTCGCGCTGATGAACGACTATGTCGAGGCCGGGGGCAACTTCCTCGACACCGCCGATGTCTACAGCGCCGGCGTGTCGGAGGAGATCATCGGCCGCTGGCTGAAGGGCCGGCCCGGCATCGCCCAGGATCTGGTGATCGCCACCAAGGGCCGGTTCCCGATGGGGGCGGGGCCGAACGATCTGGGCCTGTCGCGCAAGCATCTGGGGGCGGCGCTCGACGCCTCGCTGCGGCGCCTGGGCGTCGAGCAGGTCGATCTCTACCAGATGCACGCCTGGGACGCGCTGACGCCGCTGGAGGAGACGCTGCGCTTCCTCGACGACTCGGTGCGCAACGGCAAGATCGCCTATTACGGCTTCTCGAACTTCCTCGGCTGGCAGCTGACCAAGGCGGTGTGGCTGGCCAAGGCCAGCGGCTATGCGCCGCCGGTGACGCTGCAGCCGCAGTACAACCTGCTGGTCCGCGACATCGAGCACGAGATCGTGCCGGCGGCGCTCGACGCCGGCATCGGACTGCTGCCGTGGTCGCCGCTGGGCGGCGGCTGGCTGTCGGGGAAATACAAGCGCGACCAGGCACCGACCGGCGCCACCCGCCTGGGCGAGAACCCGCAGCGCGGCATGGAGGCCTATGACGCCCGCAACGCCAGATCGACCACCTGGGCGGTGATCGGGGCGGTCGAGGACATCGCCGCGGCGCGCGGGGTCGGCATGGCACAGGTGGCGCTGGCGTGGGTTGCGGCGCAGCCGGCCGTCACCTCGGTGATCCTGGGCGCCCGCACCCGGCAGCAGCTGGCCGACAATCTCGGCGCAGCGACGCTGGCGCTGAGCGGCGACGAGATCGCCGCGCTCGACGCGGTGAGCCGGCCCGAGATGGCGGAGTATCCCTACGGCATCGGCGGCATCGCCCAGCGCCGCCGCAAGATCGAAGGCGGGCGCTGACCCAGCGCCGCCGCCCCGTTCAGACCGCCTGGCGTCCGGACGGGGCGTCGTCGTCACGGCCCGGCCCGGCGGCCATCGCCTCGAACACGCCGTCGCGCCGCACCAAGGCGTGGTGCAGCGCCGCCGCGACATGCAGCAGGATCAGCGCGAAGAAGGCGAAGGCCAGGTAGACATGCGCGGTCCACAGCAGCGCGTGCAGGCTGGCGCTTGGCGGCAGGATCGGCGGCAACGTCACGCCCGGGAACAGCACGACCGGGTAGGCCGCGGCGGACAGCATGGCCCAGCCGATCAGCGGCATGCCGATCATCAGCAGGTAGAAGGCGATGTGCGACAGGTGCGCGGCCAGCTTCATCGGCTCGGGCAGGTCGGCCGGCAACGCCGGCGCGCCGTAGCGCAGGCGCAGACCCAGGCGGACCAGCACCAGAATCAGGATGGCGATGCCGAGCGGCTTGTGGATCGCCACCAGCGTCAGATACTTCGGCATCACGGTGGAGACCATGCCGACGCCGATGAACAGCATGGCCAGGATGCACACGGCCAGCAGCCAGTGCAGCAGGCGCTGGGAGGCGGTGAAGTGCCGGCGGCCTGCGGTCATGGCTTGGCTCCCGTCGAGGGTCCCGGATAGGCCTGGTGCTCCGCCGTGCGGAGGTCGTAGGACCGGGCATAGGCGGCCGACCGCGCGGCCGGGAACGGATCGTCCGAGGTGCGGATGCCGGCAGGCAGCACGGTGGGGTCGAAGTTGATGTCGCGGCAGGGGCCGTCCTGCTCGGCCTCGATCTGCCGCACGACGAGCGTGCCGACCTCGACCGTGCGGCGGTCCGCCGGCCAGGCCTTGCTCGGGTCCGCGGTCGGGTCACCCGGGTTGGCGACCGTCACCGCCAGGGTCCAGCGCTGCGGCCCGGCGGCGACGCGCCGGACGATGTCCTGGTCGAGGAAATCGGGGCCCCGCTTCGCCAGCTCCTCCGGCGGCACCGCCACCGGCTGCGCCGCCGGCAGCAGCGACCAGCGCACGATGTGGTCGGCGCCGGAGCCGTCGGTGAAGACGAAGCTGTTGAGGCTGTTGAACCGGTCCTCGGCATAGCTGCCGGTCCAGGGCGCGCTCTGCGCCCAGGCCCCGAAGTTCATGAGCTCCGGATGCGCCGCGGCGAAGCCCTTCATCGCCTCCGGCTCCTTGCTGGCGGAGGCGGTCAGCAGCGCGTAGAAGGCCTCCGGCGTCGCCACCGGGAAGAACGGCGGGTCGATCATGGCGCTGCGCCATTCCTGCCCGTCCGGCGTCGAGATCCGCAGCCCCAGCCCCCGCACGCGGACCATCGCATCCGCCGCCTTCGGATCGGGGGTGGCGAGGTTGAAGCGCCCGAGGGCCGGGTACTGGCCGCTGGCGAAGACCTGGGCCTTCGACAGCGCCGCCCCGGCGCCGTTGGACTCGAACATGCCGGTGAAGCAGATGCCCTTGGCGTGGTTGCGGCGATGGCCCGGGGCCGGGCCGCCGGGCGGCGCCAGCGCCGCGACCAGCTTGTCCGGGGTGAGGCGCTGGGGCGAGAACCATCCCGCCGTATAGGCGAAGGCCGCGGCGCCGGCGCCGACGATGACCGCGATCAGGACCAGCGACCCGAGGGCGGAGCGCCCGGGCGATCGTTGCGGCATTCCATCCTCGCTGTGCAGTGACTCGGCGCCTCGGTCGGAGGATATCGCCTCTCGACCGGGGGAGAAGAGTGAGAATGATTCCTGGCCCGCAGTCCCGCTTCGCCACCGCGAAGAGGGGCCCGCCACTGTCCGGGGGGCAGACAGTGGCGGGCGTGGACATCAGCGGTATCGGGGGGGAGATCCGCTGTGCATTGACAAGGTAGCGGAACGGGCCCGCCCGGATTATCGGACATGCGATCAGGGCGGCCCATACCTTGGGATAGGTCAGTCCGGATCGCCGGCGTCGCCGCCGGCCTCCAGCTTCCGGCGCAGCGCCGTCATGACGCCGTGCGTCGTCGCGATATCCTCGACCCGCAGCCCCTCGGCCAGCCCGTCGACCCAGGGGGCCTGCAGGCGCATGGCGGCGTCGAAGGCCTGCCTGCCCTTGCCGGTCAGCACCACCAGCTGCGCCCGCCGGTGATGCGGGTTGGGCTGGAAGGCGACCAGCCCCTCGGTCTCCAGATCGTTGACGATGCGCTGGACGTTCTGGCGGCTGGCGCCCATGTCGCGCGCCAGCCACGCCACCGGCTGCGGCCGGTCCGCCGCGATGATGGTGCCGAGGACCTGCCAGCGGGCGCTGGTCAGGCCCAGCCCGGCGACCAGCCGGTCGCCAGCGCTGACGATCCGGCTGTTGAGCCGGAACAGGTCGAGGATCAGTTCGGTCAAGGCGGTCCCCGCCGGCGTTCGCGTCGCCCTGGTCATACGTCACCATACGGTGATATTGACATTATGATGTCAATATGGTTTGTTGCGGTCGTTCCAACTTGACATCATGCAACCATATTGGACGGAGCTTGTCATGCCGCAGATGCGCCCGCTGGACCCCGCCTTCCCGATCGACCGCCAGATCGCCGTCGACGCCTCGCCGGTCGTGCTGGTCAATGTGTTCACGCTGGACCAGGCCGACGAGCAGGCCTTCCTGCAGGCCTGGCAGGGCGACGCGGCCGTGATGAAGCGCCAGCCGGGCTTCATCTCGACCCAGCTGCACCGCGCCATCGGCGACAGCCCGGCCTATCTGAACTATGCCGTCTGGGAATCGACCGCCGACTTCCGGGCCGCCTTCATGCATCCGGAATTCCGGGCGAAGCTGTCGGCCTATCCGGCCTCGGCCGTGGCGTCGCCGCATTTGTTCCAGACCGTCGCGGTGCCCGGTATCTGCGTCGCGTAGCCGGCCGGGCGTGAAGCCGGGCTCCGCGAAGGACCTTGCGCCCGTCCGTGGCGGCGCCATGATGGCGCGTCTCGACGGAACGGGGAGCGACAGGGTGTCCGATCTCTTGCTGGTCGGCTGCGGCCGGATGGGAAGCGCGCTGGTCAAGGGCTGGCTGGCGGGCAGCGCCGCCGACCGGATCTGGGCGGTGGAGCCGGCGGATCCCGGACTCGCCGATCCGCGGCTGCACCATGTCCGTGACGCGGCCGGGCTGCCGGCCGAGCTGGCGCCGGAGGTGGTGGTGCTGGCGGTGAAACCGCAGATGATGCCCGAGGCGCTGCCCGCCTATCGCCGCTTTGCCGGGCCGGACACGCTGTTCCTGTCGATCGCCGCCGGCCGCACCCTGGCGTATCTCGAGCAGGGGCTGGGGGCCGCGGCCGCGGTGGTCCGCGCCATGCCGAACACCCCGGCCGCGATCGGCCAGGGCATCTCCGTCCTGGTGGCGAACGCCGCGGTGACGCCGGCGCAGCGCAAGCGGGCCGAGACGCTGATGCAGGCGGCCGGGCAGACCGCCTGGATCGAGGACGACGCGCTGATGGACGCGGTCACCGGCGTCTCCGGCAGCGGTCCGGCCTATGTCTTCTACCTGATCGAGACCCTGGCCGAGGCCGGCCGCGCCGCCGGGCTGCCGGCCGATCTGGCCATGCAGCTGGCGCGGCAGACCGTGGTCGGCGCCGGCGCCCTGGCCGGCGCCGCGACCGAGAGTGCGGCCGATCTCCGCATCGCAGTGACCAGCCCGAAGGGCACCACCCAGGCGGCGCTCGACGTGCTGATGGCGCCGGACGGGCTGCAGCCGCTGATGACCAAGGCCGTTGCCGCCGCCACCCAGCGCGGGCGGGAACTGGCGTAGTGGCCAGCAGCGGTGAGCGCGTCGTCGCGGCGCTGGCGGCGGCGGGGCATGCGCCCGAGATCCGGGTGTTCGACTCTTCGACCCGCACCTCGGCCGATGCCGCGGCGGCGATCGGCTGCACGGTGGCGCAGATCGCCAAGTCGCTGGTGTTCCGCGCCCGCGGCAGCAACCGGCCGGTGCTGGTGATCGCCAGCGGCGTCAACCGGGTCGACGAGGCGGCGGTGGCCGCGGCCGTGGCGGGGCGCAGCGACGGCGCGCGGATCGAGCGCGCCGATGCCGGCTGCGTGCGCGCGGCCACCGGCTTCGCCAGCGGCGGCGTCGCC
>NZ_JBQJIK010000052.1:0-59585 GCF_052078665.1 Inquilinus sp. CA228
TGCTGCGGATCGTCGGCCCGGCCTGGACGCCGGGGCCGGGGGATCGCGGGATCGACGTGGGCCTTGGCGGCGTGGCGGCCGACTGGCTGGCCGGGGCGGTGCCGGCCGGCTCGGCCGTGCTTCTGACCCTGGGACGGCAGGAGGTGGCACCGTTCAAGCGCTGCCCGGAGCTGCGCTTCGTGCTGCGCTCGATCGAGCCGCCGGCGGCAGAGGACCTGCCGGCCGACTGCCTGCTGCTGAGCGAGCGCGGGCGGTTCACGCTGGACGGCGAGCGGGCCCTGATCGCCAGGCACGGCATCCGCGCCGTCGTCGCCAAGAATGCCGGCGGCGACGCCACGGCGGCGAAGCTGGCGGCGGCGCGCGAGGCGGCGATCCCGGTGGTCATGATCCGGCGCCCGGCGCCCCCGGCAATGTCGGACGCCACTGGGGCGGTGGCCGACATCGCCGGGGCGCTGGACTGGCTCAGCCGGCCGCGATGACCACGCCGGCCACGGCAATGGCGGCGCCCAGCGCGCGCTCCACCGGGGCGAAGCGCAGCCGGTTCAGGCCCAGCGCCGCGCCGATGCCGATGCCGTGCAGGATCGCGGTCGCGGCGATGAAGCCGAGTCCGTAGGTCACGGCCGAGGCGTCCGGGTGCATCTCGGCGCCATGGGCGTAGCCGTGGAACACGGCGAAGACTCCGGTCACCGCCATGCCGAGCCAGGCCACCGGCCGCACTGCCAGGGCGATCAGCGCGCCGAAGACGATGATCGACCCGGCGATGCCGAGCTCGACCATCGGCAGACCCAGGCCCTGGATGCCGGCGATGCCGCCCACCGCCATCAGGGTCAGGAAGGCCAGCGGCGCCTGCCAGATGTAGCGGCCGCCGACCTGGCCGGCCCAGATGCCGACCGCGACCATGGCGAGGATGTGGTCCAGGCCGGAGAACGGGTGCTCGAAGCCGGCGGTGAAGCCGGTGACGTCGTGTCCCGGATGGGCATAGGCGGCCACCGGCAGCAGGGTCGCCAGGGCGGTCAAAGCGAGGGTCTTGGCAAGTCTCATCGCGGGGTCTCCAGGGTCAGAGTGTCGATCTACGCAGAAGCAACTTTCGTGCCGCGCTTCGGGCGCAGCACATGGACATGCGCCGGGTCGTAGAGGGCGCTGTCGGTGAATTCGGTGTCGCCCAGCACACGGCCGACCAGGATCAGGGCGGTGCGGGTGATCTTCGCCTCGCGCACCTTGGCGCCGATATCGGCCAGGGTGCCGCGGATGATCTGCTGGTCCGGCCAGGTGACGCGGTAGACCACCACCACCGGGCAGCCGGCGCCGTAATGCGGCTCCAGCGCCCGCCGCACCGCCGGGATGTTGCGGATCGAGAGATGGATCGCCAGCGTCGCGCCGGAGCGGCCGAGCGTCTCCAGCTCCTCACCCGGCGGCATGGCCGAGGCCTTCATCGTCGTCCGGGTCAGGATCACGGTCTGGCTGACGTCCGGCAGGGTCAGCTCGGTGCCCAGCGCGGCGGCAGCGGCCGCGAAAGCCGGCACGCCGGGGGTGATGGTGTAGGGGATGCCCAGCGCCTTCAGCCGGCGGATCTGCTCGGCGATCGCGCCGTACAGCGACGGGTCGCCGGAATGCACCCGGGCGAGGTCCTGGCCCTGGGCGTGGGCGGCTTCGATCTCGGCGATGATCTGGTCGAGATGCAGCGGCGCGGTGTCGATCACCCGCGCGTCCGCCGGCGCATGCGCCACCACCGCCTCCGGCACCAGCGAGCCGGCGTAGAGACAGACCGGGCAGCGGGCGATCAGGTCGCGGCCCCGCAGGGTCAGCAGGTCCGGGTCGCCGGGGCCGGCGCCGATGAAATGCACGGTCATGCCCGCTGCGCCTCCGGCTTGTCGCCATAGCCGCGCGGCGTGTAGACACGCGGGGTGCCGTCGCCGAGCACCAGCGCCCGGCTTTCCGAGGAGCCGACCAGCACCAGGGTCAGCATGTCGACCATGTCGACGGTCAGGTCGCCGAGCGTGGTGACGGTGAGCGTCTCGCCCTCGCGGCCGAGATTGCGGCCCAGCACCACCGGCGTCGCCGCCGGGCGATGCGCCAGCAGGATCTCGCGGGCCCGCGCCAGCTGGCTGCGGCGGCGCTGCGACACCGGGTTGTAGAAGGCGACGACGAAGTCGCCCTGCGCCGCTGCCGCGATCCGCCGCTCGATCGCCGGCCAGGGCGTCATCAGGTCGGACAGCGAGATGGCGCAGAAATCATGGCCCAGCGGCGCGCCGATCCGGGACGCGGCTGCCTGCATCGCCGAGATGCCGGGCACGGTGGTGACCTCGACCCGCCGCCAGTCCGGCCGGCCGCCGCGCTCGATCAGCTCCCATAGCAGGCTGCCCATGGCGTAGATGCCGGCGTCGCCGGAGCAGATCAGGGCGACGTCCCGCCCCTCCGCCGCCAGGTCCAGCGCCGCGCCCACCCGCAGCTCCTCCTCGCCCAGCTTGTAGTCGTGCCGCGCCTTGCCGGCGGCGGTCGGGCCGAGCAGGTCGATGTACAGGCTGTAGCCGACCAGGTCGGTGGCGCGAGCGATCAACCGGTCAGCCTCCGGCGCCCGCCAGTCGGCCCGGCCCGGGCCCATGCCGATCAGCGCCAGCGTGCCGCGCTTGCGGCCGATCCGGTCGGGGTCGAGGATGGCCGGCGCTTCGGCGACGGCACAGGTGGCGCGGCGCGACTTGTGCTTCTCGACGATGAGACGACCCTCGGATCCGGACGCGGCCAGCGCCGCCGCCTCGGCCACGCCGTGGCAGCCGATCTCGCGGAACACGATTTCGGACGGGTTGGCGAGGCGCGGCGTCTCGGCCTCCAGCGTCGCCGGATCGAACACCCGCAGTTCCAGGCCGAGCGCCCGCGCCGCCGCCTGCAGCCCGGCCTCGTCGGCCTTGAGGTCGACCGAGACCAGGGCCGCCACGGCTTCCAGCGCCAGCCCGGCGCCGGCCAGGGTGTCGCGGATCAGCGTCTCGATCTCCGCTGCCTCGGCGCCGCGCTCGCAGCCGATTCCGACCGCCAGCGTCGCCGGATGGAACACCAGCCGGTCGGGATCGGCCGGCAGGACCCGGATGTCGGCAGCAATCACCTTGCGCGCGGTCGGGTCGAGCGGGAGATCGGCCTCCGCCAGCCAGGGCAGGTCGCCGTCGAGGCGCACGGACTCGCCGGCCAGAAGATCGGCGGCGAAGCTCTTGTAATCGCTGGACTCCGACAGCCGCCAGCCGACCGGCGGATCGTCCAGCGCCACACCGAAGCGCAGGTCGCCGGCGGTGGTGATCGCCGGGGCGATGCCGAGGATCTGCGCCACCTGCCGGGCCAGGTCGTTGGCGCCGTGATGGCCGCCGAGCAGCGGCACCACGGCGCTGCCATCCTCCGCCACCGCCAGCACCGGCGGCTCGGTGCGCTTGTCGGACAGCAGCGGCGCCAGGATGCGGATCAGGGCGCCGGCGGCGCAGAGGCCGATGATCGGCTCGCCCGCCGCGAACAGGGTTCGCAGATGGTCGGCCAGCTTGCCGAAGGCGATGTCGGCGCCGGTGACGCGGCAGGACGGCGCGTGGATCGCCGCGCCCGGCAGCAGCGGCTTGAGCCGCTGGGCGGTGGCGAGCCCGCCCGAGGTCAGGGTGATCAGCGCCGTCATCGCCACGCCGCCCCGCGCCGATGCGCCAGGATCATCGAGAAATAGGGCACGGTGTCGGGATCGACCTCGCTCAGCTTCAGCACGCGCTGATGGCCGAGCGTGGCCCGTTCGACGTAGCGCGCGCTGTCGTACAATCCAGTTTCTTCAAGCAATTGCGATATCTTCTTGAAGTGTCGGCTGAGCTTCATGATCGCCACGGCATCGGCGGCCTGCAGCCGCGGCCGCAATTCCTCCTCCGGCAGCGGCGCCGGCAGCACCGTCAGCACGTCGTTGCGGGCGGCCAGCGGCAGGCCGGTGGCGGCGGCGCAGGCGGTCAGCGAGGAGACGCCGGGCACCACCTCGACCCGGTGGCGCTCCGCCAGCCGGCCGAACAGATACATGAAGGAGCCGTAGAAGAACGGGTCGCCCTCGCACAGCACCGCCACGTCGCGGCCGGCCTCGAGATGGCCGGCAATCTCGATCGCCGCGGCGTCGTAGACCGCCTGGGCCGGGGCCGGATCGATCCGCATCGGCACGCGGATGGCGATCTCCACCTGGCCGCCCTGGAGATGCGGCGCCACGATCGAGCGGGCGAAGCTGTCGCCGACATCCGGCGCCGGATAGGCCAGGACCGGCGCGGCCCGCAGCAGGCGCAGCGCCTTCAGCGTGACCAGCTCCGGATCGCCCGGCCCGACGCCGAGACCGTAGAGGGTGCCGCTCATGCCGGCCCCCAGGGCTTCACCGCGGCCCATTGCGTCACCGGCATCAGCGGGCGCCAGCCGTGATAGCCGCCGATCGGCTCGGCCCGCGACACGGCGATGCGGGACAGGCTGCCGCCGAGCCGGGCCTGGTGGCCGATCACGACCGCCTCGCCCTCCGCCGTCACCACATTGGCGACCAGTCGGCCACCCGGCGGCAGCGCCGCCCAGCAGGCCTCGACCAATCCTTCGACGGTGATGCCGCCGCCGATGAACACCGCGTCCGGCCGCGGCAGGTCGCCCGCCAGCGCGGCCGGCGCCTCGCCGCGCACCACCTTGAGGAAGGGCGTGCCCAGCGCCGCCGCGTTCTGGGCGATCAGCGCCAGGCGGCCGTCGTCGCGCTCGACCGCCACGGCCCGGCAGCGCGGGTCGCTGCGCATCCATTCGATCGCGATCGAGCCGCAACCGGCGCCGACATCCCACAGCACCTTCCCGGGCGACGGCGCCAGCGCCGCCAGGGTCATGGCCCGGACCTCGCGCTTGGTCAGCTGGCCGTCATGGGCGAAGGCATCGTCCGGCAGGCCGGGCACGGCCGGCAGCACGCGCGTCTCCGGCCCGGCGACGCAGTCGATGGCAATGGTGTTGAGGTCGTCGACCTCGCGATCGTCCCACTCCGCGGTGGTGGCCCGGGCGATACGCTCGCCCTCCCCGCCCATCCGCTCCAGCACCGCGAAGCCGCTGCGGCCCCAGCCGGTGCGGCGCAGCAGCTCGGCCAGACGGGCCGGCGTGGTGCGGTCGGCGCTGAGCACCAGGATCTTCGCCCCGGGCTGCAGATGCGGCACCACCAGCTCCAGCGGCCGTCCGTGCAGCGTCACCATGCGGGCCTCGACCAGCGGCCAGCCCAGCCGGGCGCAGGCCAGGCTGAAGGCCGAGGGCGCCGGCAGCACCACCATCTCCGCGATCGGGATGCGGCGCGACAGGGTGACGCCGACGCCGAAGCACATCGGGTCGCCGCTGGCCAGGACGCAGACGCGGTGGCCGCGCAGCGCCTCGATCTCGGGCACGAGCTCCATCAGCTGCGGGGGCCAGGGAATGCGGCGGCGGCCATCCTCCGGCACCATCGCCAGATGCCGCTTGCCGCCGACCACGATCTCGGCGGCATCGTAGAGGGCGCGGGCGGAAGGTGACAGGCCGTCCAGACCGTCCTCGCCGATGCCGATGACGCTGAGCCACGGGGTCATCAGATACCCTCCCGCGCCAGGGCGTTGACCGCGGCCGAGGCCATGGCGCTGCCGCCGCGCCGGCCCGGCAGGGTCAGGAACGGCACGTCGCTTTCGGCCAGCGCCGCCTTGGATTCGGCGGCGCCGACGAAGCCGACCGGGAAGCCCAGGATGGCGGCGGGTTGCGGCGCCCCCTCCTCCAGCAGCTCCAGCAGCCGGAACAGGGCGGTCGGGGCATTGCCGATCACCACCACCGCATCCTCCAGCCGGTCGCGCCACAGCTCGACCATCGCCGCCGAGCGGGTGGTGCCAAGGCGGCGGGCCAGGTCCGGCAGCGACGGATCGCCGATCAGCGATATGACCTCGTTCTGAGCCGGCAGGCGCGAGCGGATGATGCCGACCTCGACCATGCGGCAATCGACCAGCACCGGCGCGCCGGCGGCCAGGGCAGCCCGGCCGCGCGCGGCGACGTCGGGGGTGAAGAGCAGGTCGTCGACCACCTCGACCATGCCGCAGGCATGCGCCACCCGCACCGCGAGCCCGGCGACGTCCGGCGGAAACCGTTCCAGCCGCGCCTCGGCCCGGATGGTGGCGAAGGACTGGCGGTAGATCGCCTCCGGGTCGCGGAGATAGGCGTGCGCCATCCCTGCCCTCACCCGGCCTTCTTCAGGCTCTTTGGCCCCAGCGGATGGTCGGCATGGGGATAGGGATGGTGGTGATGGCCATGCTCGTGACTGTGCCCGTGATCGTGGCCATGGCCGTGCGCATGATCGTGATGATGGTGATCGTCGCCATGAAGATGGTCGTGATCGCCATGGTGGTGATGATCGTGCCCATGGTGGTGATCGTGGCCGTGGTCGTGGTGCTCATGCGCCGCCCCGCCGCCGATTCCCTCGACATGGTGGTGGTGGCTTTCCTGCGGCAGGCCGACCTCGGCCTCGAAGCCCAGCACCTGCATCCGGTACTTGCACATCTGGCAGTTCATGTTGCCGGTGCCGCCGAGGATCTCGGCGATCCGCTCCTCCAGCGTCTCCAGCACCAGCGGGTGGTCGTTCAGGTAGCGTGCCTTGACGAACTCGATGCCCGGATGGCGGGTGGCGACGGCGTCGGTGGCGTCGTAGATCCGGTCGACCAGGATGCCGGTGAACAGGAAATACGGGAACACGACGATGCGGCGGTAGCCCAGCTTCGCCGCATGCTCCAGCGCCGGCTCGACCAGCGGGAAGGTGACGCCGGAATAGGCGGTCTCGCCCCAGCCGAAGCCGATGCCCTCCCACAGCATCCGCATGACCTTGGCGACGTTGGAGTTGGCGTCGGGGTCCGAGGCGCCGCGGCCGACCACGACCAGCATGGTCTCGTGCAGCGGCACCGGTCCGTCCTCACGCCGCGCGTCGGCGATCTCCACCGCCTCCTGCACCCGCTCGCCGGCGGCGCGCAGCATCTTGACGTCGATGCCCAGCTCGCGGCCGTAGCGGATGGTCAGGCCCGGATGCTGCGCCTGGTAGGTGTTCAGCACCGAGGGGATGTCGTTCTTGGCGTGGCCGGCGGCGAACAGCATGCCCGGGATCGCCAGCACCTCGGTCACGCCCTTGGCACGCAGCCGGTCCAGCCCGTCGCGGATGATCGGCCGGGCGAATTCGAGATAGCCGTAATCGACCTCGTAATGCGGCAGGCGGCGGCGCAACTGCAGGGACACGGCGGCGAACTCGTCCACGGCCCCCTGATCCCGGCTGCCATGGCCGCAGATCATCACGCCCAGCTTGCCCGCCATCATGCCCTCCTGGCTCCACGCCATGCCGGCACGGCCGGGACGGATCCCGGCAGCGGACGGTGGGCGGCACGCGCGGATATCGCTTGGATCTATCCGTCCGATGGAACCCCGTCGCAGATGCGTTCCGGGGGCGTCGCGGGACGCACCGTCGACGTCCCGGCCGGCACATTGCTATACGCTTCCCCTGGAAGGCAACAGCGACGCGACATCCCATGCACGATCTGCGACCTGGCCGGCTCTTCGTCTTCGGCCTCGGCTACAGCATGACCCGGCTGGCGCGGCGGCTGCGCGACCTCGGCTGGCAGGTCGCCGGCACCACGCGTGATGCCGACCGGCTGGAGCGGCTGCACGATGAGGGATTCGAGGCCCACGCCTTCGGCCCGGACCAGCCGCTGGACACAACCGCCCTGGCGGGAACCACGCATCTGATCCAGTCGATCTCGCCGGAGGACTCGGGCGACCCGGTTGTGCCGGCGCTGGCGGAGGCGCTGCGGGCGCTGCCGCAGCTGCGCTGGGTCGGCTACCTGTCGACTCCCTCGGTCTATGGCGACCGTGACGGCGCCTGGATCGACGAAAGCGCCGACCCGACTCCGGGCTCGCCGCGCGGCTGGAAGCGGCTGGAGGCGGAGCGCGCCTGGTTCGGTGCGTTCCAGAGCACCGGCGTGGCGGTGCAGGTGTTCCGCCTGGCCGGAATCTACGGGCCCGGGCGCTGTGCCCTCGACCAGCTGCGGCACGGCCGGGCCCGCCGCATCGACAGGCCGGGCCAGGTGTTCAACCGCATCCATGTCGACGACATCGGCTCTGTGCTGATGGCGTCGATGCGCCAGCCCAGGTGCGATCTACAACGTCGCCGACGGCCACCCGTCCAGCCCGAACGACCCGATCGAGCATGCCGCCCGGCTGCTCGGCATCGATCCGCCGCCGTTGATTCCGTTCGAGCAGGCCGGCCTGTCGCCGCTGGGCCGCGAATTCTATTCCGAGTGCAAGCGGCTGAAGGTCGACCGGATCATCGACGAGCTGGGGGTCCATCTCGCCTATCCGGGCTACCGCGAAGGCTTGGACGCGATTTGGGCGGAGGAGCAGGCCTGAGCCTGCTCCCCACGAGCCCTCAAGCCGCGTCGGCCAGGCCGCGCTTCTTCAGCAGCGCCGCCGGGTCCGGCGGCCGGCCGCGGAAGGCGCGGTAGGCCTCGGCCGGGTCGCGGCGGTAGCCGGCGGAATAGACGAACTCCGCCAGCCGGCTCGACACCGCCGGGTCGAAGATGTCGCCCGCCTCCTCGAAGGCGCCGAAGCCGTCCGCGTCCAGCACCTCGGACCACAGGTAGCTGTAGTAGCCGGCGGAATAGCCGCTGCCGGCGAAGACATGCTGGAAATGCGGCGGCCGGTGCCGCATCACGATCGCCGACGGCATGCCGATCCGCTGCAGCGTCGCCCGCTCGAACGCCGCCGGGTCGGAGGCATCGGCGCCCGCGGCGTGGAAGTCGAGATCGGCCAGGGCGGAGGCGATGAACTCGACCGTGGAAAAGCCCTGGTTGAAGGTGCGCGCCGCCAGCACCCGTTGCAGCAGTTCCTCCGGCATCGGCTCGCCGGTGCGGTAGTGCAGCGCGTGGCGGCGCAGGATCTCCGGCCGCTCCAGCCAATGCTCGTACAACTGCGACGGGAACTCGACGAAGTCGCGCGCCACATTGGTGCCGGCGATCGCCGGATAGGTCAGGTCCGACATCAGCCCGTGCAGGGCGTGGCCGAACTCATGGAACAGGGTGCGGGCGTCGTCGAAGCTGAGCAGGCTCCCCTCCGCCGCCTTGGCGAAGTTCATGACATTGACGACGATCGGGCGCACCTCGCCGTCGAGATTCTCCTGCTCCCGGATCGGCTCCATCCAGGCGCCGCTGCGCTTCGACGGCCGGGCGAAGTAGTCGCCGTAGAACAGGCCGACGAAGCGGCCGTGCCGGCCCGTCACCTCCCAGGCCCGGACGTCGGGATGCCAGACCGGCACGTCTGGCCGCTCCTTGAAGGACAGGCCGAACAGGCGATGCGCCGTGTCGAAGGCGGCCTCGATGATGCGCTCGAGTTGCAGATAGGGCTTGAGCTCGCTCTCGTCGAGGTCGAATTCCTGCTTGCGCTGCTGCTCGGCGTAGTGGCGCCAGTCCCAGGCGGCGACCTCGAAATTGCCGCCTTCCGCCGCGACCAGAGCCTGCAGCTTGTCCTGCTCGCGCAGGGCGCGAGCCCGGGCCGGGGTCCAGACCGAGTTCAGCAGGCCCAGCGCCGCCTCGGGCGTCTTGGCCATGGTGTCGGCCAGGCGGAAATGGGCGTAGCTGGGATAGCCCAGCAGCCGCGCCTGCTCGGCCCGCAGCGCCACGGTCTCGGCGATGATCGGCCGGTTGTCGGCGGCCGCGCTCTCGCCGCGGGCGAGCCAGGCCTTGAACACCGTCTCGCGCAGGTCGCGCCGGGCGGAGAACTGCAGGAACGGCTCGACGCTGGAGCGGCCGAGCGTGATCGCATGCTTGTCGGGCTGGCCACGATCGGCCGCGGCGGCCGCCGCCGCATCGCGCAGCTCCTGCGGCAGGCCGGCCAGGTCGGCCTCGCCGTCCAGCACCAGGGCATAGGCCTTCTCGTCGGCCAGCACGTTCTGGCCGAAGCTGGTGCCGAGCGTGGCCAGGCGCTCGACGATCTCGGACAGGCGGCGCTTCGCCGCCTCGTCGAGGCCGGCGCCGCTGCGGGTGAAGCCGAGATGGTAGCGCTCCAGCACCCGGTCCTGCTCCGGGGTCAGGCCGGGCTCGGCGCGGCGGGCGAACAGGGCGTCGACCCGGCGGAACAGCGCCGGGTGCTGCTGGATCGCGTTGTGGTGCCGGGCCAGCAGCGGCGCGACGTCCCGCTCCACCGCCTCCAACTCGTCACTGCTGTGCGCCGAGGTCAGGTTGAAGAAGGCGGCGGCGACCCGGCGCAGCGCGCGGCCGCTGCGCTCCAGCGCCGCGACGGTGTTGTCGAAGCTCGGCTCGGCCGGGTCGCCGGCGATCGCCTCGATCTCGCGGAGGTGCTCGGCCAGCGCGGCGTCGAAGGCCGGGCGGAAATGCCGGACCGCGATCCGCTGCCAGGGCGGGCTGCCGAACGGCGTGTCCCAGTCCGCGAGCAGCGGGTTGGCGGAAGTCTGCGTCTCGGAGCTCATCATGGCACCGCTGTGATCTGGATCCTTGGCCGCCAGACTAGCCAGGATCGCCTCCCCATGTCAGCAGCCGTGTCGCCGACCTGGGCAGGCAGGATTGCCGAGCCGCCTCTGGCTTCAGAAGGTTTAAAATCTGATAAATTTTGCATTGCAACAAAATATCCGAGATTTTGAATCTTGGTCATAAAGATTTAACGGCAGGATTACTGCATTCGCGATGGCGATTCCTGATCGGCCTCGCTAGCATACCCCCGTATTCCAGACCAAAGCCCCGGATGGCCGGGGCCAGGAGGGGTTCGCAGATGACGACGCTGACGGTTGCGCCGAACGGCATCAATGGCGCCGGGTTTTCCTTCGACGCCCTGGGGCAGCTCGATTTCGACAATCCAAGGGTGACCTCCCTCACCTCCACTGCCGGGCACATCAATTTCGACGGCGTGTCGGTCGACCTCACCGGCACCGGCCTCGGCGTCGGCCTGTTCGGCATCACCGGCATCGTGACCGGGCTGGTGCTGTCGCAGAACGGTGTCGCCATCGCCACCATCACCGGCACCTCGCTCAGCGCCGCGACCACCTACTCGCAGATCAGCAACGGCGACTTCACCGGCCTCGCCAACAGCCTGTTCGCCGGCAATGACAGCCAGACCGGGTCACAGAAGGGCGATGCGCTGTACGGCCTGGCCGGCAACGACACCCTCAGCGGCCTTGCCGGCAACGACACGCTCGAGGGCCGTGTCGGCAACGACGTGCTGCGCGGAGGCGCCGGGGCCGATGTGCTGGACGGCGGCGCTGGCATCGACACGGCGAGCTACTACACCAGCTCGGTCAGGGTCTCGGTCAGCCTGACCACCGGCATGGGCAGCGGCGGCGAAGCGCAGGGCGACACCCTCTCCGGTATCGAGAACCTCTCCGGCAGCCAGGGCAGCGACACCCTCACCGGCAACAGCCGGGCCAATGTGCTGCAGGGCTGGAACGGCAACGACGCCCTCACCGGGGCCGGCGGGACCGACATGCTGACCGGCGGCGCCGGCGCCGACCGCTTCGTCTACAGCAGCGTGGCGCAGAGCCCGACCGGGTCCGGCGCCGACCGGATCACCGATTTCAGCCACGCCCAGGGCGACCGCATCGACCTGTCGGGGATCGACGCCAATGCCGAAATCTCCGGCAACCAGGCCTTCCGCTTCATCGGCACCGGCCTCTACACCCACCATGCCGGCGAGCTGCGCGCCGCCGTCACCAGCCCAGGCGTCACCACCATCGCCGGCGATGTCGACGGCGACGGCACCTCGGACTTCCACATCCTGCTGACCGGGGCGGTCCACCTGGTTGCTAGCGACTTCGTGCTGTAGCGGCACGAGGGGGGCGGACGTCAGAGACCGTCTGAGAGTGCGCTGGCGTGAGTCGGCTGGTGGTGGTTTCGAGAACCGGCGCGCAGCGGACGTTTGAGTCCGTGAGCACCGGAAGCGCAGAAACCGCCATCAGACGGCCGCGCCAGTAGCGCTATCACACGGTCTCTCAGCAGCCGGTCAGGCGCGGCGTCCGCTCGACCTCCAGCCCGAAGGCCGGCCGCAGATACGTGCCGGCGACATTGCCGAAGAAGGCGGCGACCAGCCACAGCCAGCCATGCAGGCTGCCGGAGGCGATGCCGGAGAAATAGGCGCCGATGTTGCAGCCATAGGCCAGCCGGGCGCCGTAGCCGAGCAGCAGCCCGCCGACCACGGCGGCGGCGACCTGGCGGGCGGGAATGCGCCAGACCGGCGCGAAGCGCCCGGCCAGGCCGGCGGCCAGCAGCGCGCCGACAACGATGCCGATATCCATCACCGAGGTGACGTCGGTCAGGATGCTGCCGTTCAGGGCCGCGGCGCTGGCCGGCTTCGACCAGTAGGGCCAGCTGGCTGGATCGAATCCGACCAGCGCCGCCGCCTTGGAGCCCCAGAGGGCGAAGGCCGAGGTGATGCCCCAGGGCCGCCCGGCCAGGGCCAGGGTGACGAAGTTCAGCACCGCCAGGGCGACGCCGCCCCAGACCAGCGGCCAGGGGCCGCGCAGGAGGCGCTGCAGGCCGCGCGTCGCCGGCGTCTCGGGCGCCACCAGGGCCCCATGTACGCGGCGCTCCCGCAGCACGGTCAGGCCGGCGATCGCGGCGAAGACGGCGAGGTTGAGCAGCAGCGCCGGCCACAGCCCGAGGCTGGTGACCAGCGATACGGCGGGCAGCGAGGGCTGCGCCGTCCACCAGTGCAGATGGGCCGCGCCGATCGCCGAGCCGGCGATGAAGAAGACCAGGGTCAGCACCATGCGGGTGGAGCCGCCGCCGACCGTGTAGAGCGTGCCGGAGGCGCAGCCGCCGCCGAGCTGCATGCCGATGCCGAAGAGGAAGGCGCCGACCACCACCGAGATGCCGAGCGGCGAGATGTTGCCGCTGACCGGCTGGCCGAACAGCGTGCCGGCCGACAGCGCCGGGAAGAACAGCAGGACCGCGACCGCCAGCATCACCATCTGCGCCCGCAGCCCGGCGCCGCGGCCATCGGCGATGAAGACGCGCCAGGCCGAGGTGAAGCCGAAGGCGGCGTGGTACAGCACCACACCGAGCGCCGCGCCCAGGGTGTAGAGCGCCGCCTGGCGGGCATCGATCACCGCGGAGAGCAGCAGCACGCCGGCGAGCAGCACCAGCCCGGCCAGGCCGGCGACGCGCAGGTTGATCGCCGGGGCAAGGCGGGAAGCGGCGGGCGTCGGCCCGCCGGGAAGGGTAACCGTCGACATCGCGTGAATCCGGCAGCGGCCGCCGCGATGGCGGCCCGGTACGGAACACATAGTCGTGTAGTACAAGATGTCAATTCGATGAAAATTACATATTCAGATCGATAAATCTGGCGCGCGCTGCCCGCAGCCGCACGACCGCACGCAAGTGCCATTGTGAAGGATCGCCATCCGAGCCAGATTGATCTCCATGATTTCAGATGACGATTTGGACGGGTGAATTCATGCATCGCTTCATCAGGATCTTGGCGCGCGGGCTGGCGTTTGCGGTCCTGCTGGGCGGCTTCTCCAGCACGGCCCAGGCCGAGACGGTCTTCAACAAGGGCAATGGCGCCGACCCCACGACCTTCGATCCGCAGCAGATGGCGGTCTTTGCGGAAGCCGTCGTCGCGGTGGATCTGTTCGAAGGGTTAATGACCTATGGCGCCAACGGCAACGCCGTGCCGGGCGCGGCGGAAAGCTGGGCGGTCTCCGATGATGGCCTGACCTATAGCTTCAGGCTGCGCGCGGACGGAAAATGGTCGGACGGCACGCCGGTCATCGCGGCCGATTTCGTCTTCGGCTGGCAGCGCCTGGTCGATCCGAAGACTAGCTCGCCCTATGCCGCCAATCTGGACGCGGTGGTGAATGCCAGGGACATCCGGACCGGCGCCCGACGGCCCGCGGATCTCGGCGTCCGTGCGATCGACGCCCACATCATCGAGGTGACGCTGGCCGCGCCGACGCCATACTTTGTCGCATCTCTTGCTCACCACGCCACCTCGGCGGTCAGCCGCGCCAATGTCGACAGGTTCGGGGCCGATGCCTTCAAGCCCGGCCACCTCGTCTCGAACGGCGCCTACAGCCTGGCCGAGGCGATGCCGCGGGATCACGTCAAGCTGACCCGGAACCCGTATTTCCATGATGCTGCGTCGATCCGGATCGACACGGTCATGCTCTATCCGACCGTGGACACCGAGGCGGAACTGCGCCGCTTCCGAACGGGCAGGCTGGACATGACCTATGATCTGCCGGGGCAGGAGATCCAGGCGCTGCAAGAGGCGATCCCGGACCAGATTCACGTCACGCCGTATCGCGGCACCTACTACTATGCCTACAACCTGACGCATGAGCCGTGGCGCAGCAGCCCGGAGCTGCGCCAGGCCCTGTCGCTGGCGATCGACCGTGACATGCTGGTCAGGAACGCCACGCGCTCCCACGAACTGCCGGCCTACACCTTCGTGCCGCCGGGCACCCTCGACTTCCCAGGCTGGCAACCGGATGCCGCCAGGCTGACCCAGGCCCAGCGCGACGCAAAGGCGAGGGAGCTGTTCGCCAGGGCAGGCTATGGTCCCGACAAGCCCCTGAAGCTGGAGCTCATCTACAACGTCAGCGAGAACCACGAGCGGATCGCCCGCGTGATCGCCGAGATGTGGAAGAAGAAGCTGGGGGTCGTTGTCGACTTCCGCACCGAGGAATGGGGGCCTTTCCAGGCCACGCTCGATGGTCGGAGATTTTCCGACATCGCGCGGAACGGCTGGCTCGGCGACTACGACGATGCCTATAATTTCCTGCAGCTGGAGCCGGGCGGATCAGGCCCCTTGAACGCGACGGGCTATGCCAATCCGAAGTATCGCGCCCTGATGGCCCGGGCGGCACGGGAGACCGACCCTGCAACGCGCGGCCGGCTGATGCAGCAGGCCGAACGGATCATGATCGACGACATGCCGCTGATCCCGATCTACCGCTACATGAGCAGGCACGCAGTCTCGCCGGCGGTGAAGGGCTGGGTGGACAACGTGCAGGATGTCCACCTGACACGCTGGCTGTCGATCGAGCGCTGAGCGCCGCCCCGCCGGGCCGGCGGACCCGACGCCCAAGCCCGGCCCATCCCTCACCCGATCGTCATCAAGCTGGCATTGCCGCCCGCCGCGGCGGTGTTGTTGCTGACCGACCGCTCCAGCAGCAGCCATTCCAGCGCATAGCCGGCGCGGCCCTCGGCGAGGTCGGCGCGGGTCACGCCCTGGACCGGCACCAGCGGGCCCGGCCGGGCCGCGACCGCCTGGTTGACCGCATGCAGCGCGTCGCTGTCACCCTCGAACAGCACCGCGTCGGCCGGCGCCGCGGCCCAGTCGTCGGCGCGGGACAGCAGCGGCTTCAGCGACGGAGGCACGGCGCCGAGCAGGGCATCGGCGACCTCCTTCGGGGCCGACAGCACCGCTTTGTTGCCGGTCGCCAGCGCCGCGCCGATCTGCAGCGCCGCGCCGGCCGCGGTCTGGGCCAGGCACAGCACGGTGCCGCGCGGCTCCACGCTGTAGCTGTTCCTCTCGCCGACCGGGCCGGGCAGCTCGAGCGTCACGCCGAGCGGGCTGCGCGCCTCGAAGGCGGCGACGCGGTCGGCCTCCGCCGTCCGGCCGGCCTTGCGCAGGGCGGCCGCCCAGTCGCGCAGCGGTTGGAAGCGCTTGTCGCCCGCGTCGGCATCGGGCGCCACCGGTCCGACCTCGGGCCGGACCGAGAGCAGCCGGTACAGGTACATCGGGCCGCCGGCCTTGGGGCCCGTGCCGGACAGGCCGTGGCCGCCGAAGGGCTGCACCCCGACCACGGCGCCGATCAGGTTGCGGTTGACGTAGACATTGCCGGCCGTGGCGCGGTGCGAGACGCGGGCGATGGTCTCGTCGATCCGGGTGTGGACGCCGAAGGTCAGGCCGTAGCCGGTGGCGTTGATCGCGTCCAGCAGCTGGTCCAGCTGGCTGCGGCGCCAGCGCAGCACATGCAGCACCGGCCCGAACACCTCGCGCTTCAGCTCGGCGATCGAGTCGAGCTCGATCAGAGTCGGCGGCACGAAGGTGCCGTGCTTCGCCGCCTCGGGCAGCGGCAGGGCCTGGACCTTGCGGCCCTTGGCCTGCATCGCCTCGATGTGCGCGGCTATGATCCCCCGCGCCTCGTCGGTGATCACCGGGCCGACATCGGTGGCCAGCCGGTCCGGGTTGCCGACGGCCAGCTCCGCCATCGCGCCCTTCAGCATGGTCAGGACGCGGTCGGCCACATCCTCCTGGATGCACAGGATGCGCAGCGCCGAGCAGCGCTGGCCGGCGCTGTCGAAGGCCGAGGCCAGCACGTCGCCCACCACCTGCTCGGGCAGGGCCGACGAGTCGACGATCAGCGCGTTCTGGCCGCCGGTCTCGGCGATCAGCGGGATCGGCCGGCCCTCGGGGTCGAGGCGGTCGGCCAGCACCTTCTGGATGATCTTGGCGACCTCGGTCGAGCCGGTGAACATGACGCCGCGGGTGCGGCCGTCGGCGACGAGGCGCGCCCCGACCGGGCCTGCGCCCGGCACCAGCTGCACCGCGCCGGCCGGCACCCCGGCCTCGCGCAGCAGCCGCACCGCGGTCGCGGCGATCAGCGGCGTCTCCTCCGCCGGCTTGGCCAGCACGGTGTTGCCGGCGGCCAGCGCCGCCGCCACCTGGCCGGTGAAGATCGCCAGCGGGAAGTTCCAGGGGCTGATGCAGACCACGGGGCCGAGCGGCCGGTGGGTGTCGTTGGAGAAGCCGTCGCGCACCTGGGCCGCGTAGTAGCGCAGGAAGTCGACCGCCTCGCGCACCTCGCCGATCGCGTTCGACAGGGTCTTGCCGGCCTCGCGGATGATGGTGCCCAGCAGGGCCGGCATCCGTGCCTCCATCAGGTCGGCGGCGCGCAGCAGGCAGGCGGCGCGGTCGGAAGGCGGGGTGGACTGCCAGATCGGCGCGGCCGCGGCGGCCTGGGCCATCGCCTCGTCGACCTGCTCGACGGTGGCCTCGACCACCTGCCCGACCACGTCGCGCCGGTCGGCCGGGTTGCGGATCTCCCGCGCCGGGCCGTCGCGGTCGCCATCGCCCAGCATCGGCACGGCGCGGACCACCACGTCGACGCCGCCGAGCAGCGCGGCGGAGAGCGAGGCCAAGCGCTGCTCGTTCGACAGGTCGATGCCGGCGGAGTTGTCGCGGCTGTCGCCGAACAGGGCGCGCGGCTGAGCGATCTTGGCGTGCGGGGCGCCGAGCGGCTGCACCTTGCGCGCCGCCTCGACCGGATCGGCGATCAGCTCGTCGATCGAGACATCGGGGTCGCCGATGCGGTTGACGAAGGAGGTGTTGGCCCCGTTCTCCAGCAGGCGCCGGACCAGATAGGCCAGAAGCGTCTCATGGGTGCCGACCGGGGCGTAGATCCGGCACGGCCGGTCCAGCTTGTCGCGGCCGACCACCTCCTCATACAGCCCCTCGCCCATGCCGTGCAGGCACTGGAACTCGTACTGGCCGCGATAGTAGTTCTCGCCGGCCATCTTGTAGATGGTCGCCAGGGTCTGGGCGTTGTGGGTGGCGAATTGCGGGAACACCGCGTCCGGCGCCGCCAGCAGCTTGCGGGCGCAGGCCAGGAAGGAGACGTCGGTGTAGATCTTGCGGGTGTAGACCGGGAAGCCTTCAAGGCCGTCGACCTGGGCGCGCTTGATCTCGCTGTCCCAATAGGCGCCCTTGACCAGCCGCACCATCACCCGGTGGCCGCTGCGCCGGGCCAGGTCGATGACATAGTCGATCACGAAGGGGCAGCGCTTCTGATAGGCCTGGACGACGAAGCCGATGCCGTTCCAGCCGGACAGCGCCGGGTCGAAGCACAGCGCCTCCAGCAGGTCGAGCGACAGCTCCAGCCGGTCGGCCTCCTCGGCGTCGATGTTGAGGCCGATATCGTAGCTGCGGGCCAACACCGCCAGGGCCGTCAGCCGCGGCAGCAGCTCGCTTTTCACCCGGTCGGCCTGGGCCCGGGAATAGCGCGGATGCAGGGCCGACAGCTTGATCGAGATGCCCGGCCCCTCATAGATGCCGCGCCGCTCCCCGGCCTTGCCGATGGCGTGGATCGCCTGCTCGTAGTCGCGGTAGTAGCGGTCGGCGTCGGCCCCGGTCGTGGCCGCCTCGCCGAGCATGTCGTAGGAGTAGCGGAAGCCCTTGGCTTCGAGCTTGCGGCCGTTGGCCAGCGCCTCGGAGATGGTCTGGCCGGAGACGAACTGCTCGCCCATCATCCGCATCGCCATGTCGACGCCCTTGCGGATCAAGGGCTCGCCGCCGCGGCCGATCAGCCGGGTCAGGGCGGCGGACAGGCCGGCCTCGCTGTTGGTGGTCACCAGCTTGCCGGTCACCACCAGGCCCCAGGCGGCGGCGTTGACGAACATCGACGGGCTCTGGCCGACATGGGACTGCCAGTCGCCGGACGAGATCTTGTCGCGGATCAGCGCGTCGCGGGTGGCGCGGTCGGGGATGCGCAGCAGCGCCTCGGCCAGGCACATCAGGGCGACGCCCTCATGGCTCGACAGCGAGAATTCCTGGATCAGCCCCTCGACGCCGGCGCCGACGCCCTTGGCGCGCAGCGCCTCGACCAGCGAGCGGGCGATGCCCCGCGCCCCGTCGGTCACCGGCTTCGGCAGGGTGGCGCCGGCCAGGATGAAGGGCAGGCACTCCTCCTCCGGCCGGCGGTAGGCGGCGGTGATCTTGGCGCGCAGCACGGTCTGCGGCTGCACCGACTGGGCGAATTCGAGGAAGGGCTGCGGCCCGGATTCCTCGGCGGCCGGGCCGTCGACGAGATCGACGCCCTCGGCTTCATCCGGGCCGCCGAAGCTCTCGCCGCGCTCGACCCGGTCGAGCATCGCCAGCATGGCCTGCTTGACCAGCCAGTGCGGGGTGCGGCCTTGCTTCTCCGCCGCCGCCTTCAGCCGCGCCCGCAGCTCGTCATCGATCTTCACGCCGAACGTCGTGCTGCCCATGGCCCTGCCCCCCGCGAGTTTGTATCGCGGGAGTAGTACCACCAGAGGGGCGATAGGTGCAACCCGATCCAAAAAAGGTTGCACCTCTCTTGATCATTCGAGCGGCATGAAAAATTGACCGGTTTGCTCCGAGATCCCATGGCGAGGCCGCAGCGCCATGAGCACGAAGGATGTGATTTTAGCAAAGTTGTTGATTGCGCTTGAATGGGCGCCGATTCCGAATTATTGAATCATTTGTAGTATTATATTACAATAAAATAATATGTATTACCTCGAAATAGTTGATCGTCTTCCAATTTTTAGTCCAAGCTTTGATGGCTTGTAAAAAGCTTTGGTTTAAACGCGCCTGCCCAACTCGATTTCAGAGGCGCCGTGGCAAACAGTTTGGTTTGAAACGCATATGGGGGGCGGGGAAATCAATGCTCCATCGTCTGACCACTGCCCGCGGCGCCGCCCTGATCTCCGGACTGGGGGTCGCCCTGATCGCAGGCGCTGCGACCGGGGCGGAGAATGCGGCCGGTATTTACCTGCTGGGCTTTCGCGGCCCCCTGGCCGGCGTCACCCCGCCGCCGGGCATCTATGTCGAGAACGATCTCTACATTTATGACGGCAGCGTCGGGGGCGGGCGCCGGCTGCTCCTTGGCGGAACCCTGGCCGCCAATGTCGACGGCGAGGCGCAGCTCGACGCCCCGTCGGTGATCTGGGTGACCCCGGCGCAGCTGCTGGGCGGCCAGCTTGGCCTCACCGTCACCTGGCCGCTCGGCCGCACCTATGCCGCTGCAGGGACGACCCTCGACTCGCCGATCTTCGGCCGCAACAGCGGCTTCATCAGCGACGAGACCAATGCCATCGGCGACCCGCTGCTGTCCGGCTTCCTGGGCTGGAGCGCGGGCAAGTTCCACTGGCAGGCGGTGGCGATCCTGAACATCCCGGTCGGCGACTACCGCAAGGATGCGCTCAGCAACGTCGCCTTCCACCGCTGGGCCGGCGACCTGACCGGCACCGTGACCTGGCTGGACCCGGAGTCCGGCATCGACCTGTCCGCCGCGGCCGGCTTTACCTTCAACGGTGAGAACCCGGAGACCGACTACTGGACCGGCACCGAGTTCCACATCGAATGGGCCGCGAGCAAGAGCTTCGGCAAGTTCTCGCTCGGCCTCGTCGGCTACCACTACCAGCAGGTCACCGGCGACGGCGGTCCCGGCGCGACGCTGGGCGATTTCGAGGGGCAGGTCACCGCGCTCGGCGGCACGGTCGCCTACAACTTCAACCTCGGCACCACGCCGCTGACCGCCCGGCTCAAGGTCTATCGCGAATTCGCGGCGGAGAACCGCCTGGAAGGGACCTCGGCGCTCCTCACGCTCTCGCTGCCGCTGAGCATCAACGCCCCTCACGCGGAATGAGCGCGATGTCCGGCTGCTGCAGCGCCCACACCCCTTCGACCGAGGAGCCATCGGGTCGTCAGGCCCGCCCGGGCATGGTCTGGATCCGCGGCGGCGAGTTCGCCATGGGCTCGGACCGGCACTATCCGGAGGAGGCGCCGGTCCACAGGGTGCAGGTCGACGGCTTCTGGATCGACGAGACGCCCGTCACCAATGCGCAGTTCCGGGCCTTCGTCGAGGCGACAGGCTACGTGACCTTCGCCGAGATCCCGCCCGATCCGAAGGACTATCCGGGCGCCAAGCCGCATATGCTGCGGGCAGGATCGGTGATCTTTGCGCCGCCCAACCGGCCGGTCGACCTGCGCGGGCCGCCGCAATGGTGGGCCTTCCGTTTCGGCGCCGACTGGCGCCACCCTTACGGCTCCGGCAGCAGCATCGACGGGCTCGAAGACCATCCCGTGGTCCAGCTCGCCTACCAGGACGTGCTCGCCTATGCCGCCTGGGCGGGCAAGGAGGTGCCGACCGAGGCCGAGTGGGAGTTCGCGGCCCGCGGCGGGCTGGACGGCGCCGAATTCGCCTGGGGCGATGAGTTCACGCCCGGCGGCCGCCACATGGCCAACACCTGGCAGGGCCGGTTCCCGCACGAGAACCTGATTTTCGACGGCTATCCCCGGACCTCGCCGGCGCGGGCCTTTCCGGCCAATGGCTACGGCCTTTGTGACATGATCGGCAATGTCTGGGAATGGACCGCCGACTTCTGGTCCAGCCGCCATCCGCCCGCCGCCGGCAAGGCCTGCTGCGTGGCCCGGAACCCGCGCGTCGCGGCGGAGCAGGACAGCTTCGACCCTGGCCAGCCGCAAATTCAAATCCCCCGACGTGTGGTCAAGGGCGGGTCCCATCTCTGCGCCCCGAACTACTGCCGGCGCTATCGCCCGGCGGCCCGGCACGCCCAGCCGGTCGACACCTCGATGAGCCATATCGGCTTCCGCTGCGTGGTGCGCGGCGGCGGCTCCCCCGTTTCATCGCAAGCGTAATGAGGAGGCATTCTGATGCAGAATATGGACTCCCCGCAGGCCCCGGTCCCCGGCGCGAAGGCCGACTCCGGTGTCAGCCGGCGCCGGCTGTTGTCGGGAACGGCTGTCGCAGCGGCAGCGGCGGCGATGGGGATCGCGTCGCCCTCGTCGCCGGCCGCGGCCCAGACCGCTGCTCCCGCGGCTCAGCCGACGGCCGGCGGCAAGCCGAACATTCTCGTGATCTTCGGCGACGACATCGGCATCGCGAACATCAGCGCCTATTCGAACGGCCTGATGGGCTACCAGACGCCGAACATCGACCGCATCGCCCGCGAGGGCGTCAAGTTCCAGCATTACTATGCCGAGCAGTCCTGCACCGCAGGCCGCGCCGCGTTCCTCACCGGCCAGCACGGTATTCGCACAGGTTTGACCAAGGTGGGCTTCCCTGGCGCCCCAATGGGCATGAGCCAGCTTGACCCCTCGATTGGGGGCTTGCTCAAAAATCTCGGCTATGCCACCGGGCAGTTCGGCAAGAACCATGTCGGCGACCGCAACGAGTCGCTGCCGACGGTGAACGGCTTCGACGAGTTCTTCGGAAACCTCTACCACCTCAATGCCGAGGAAGAGCCGGAACTGCCGGACTATCCGAAGGATCCCGCGTACTTTGCCAAGTTCGGACCGCGTGGCGTGCTGAGATGCAAGGCAACCGACGTCGACGACCCGACGGAAGACCCGCGCTTCGGCAAGATCGGCAAGCAGACCATCGAGGACACCGGCGCGCTGACCAAGAAGCGCATGGAGACGGTCGACGACGAAACCTCGGCCGCAGCCATCGACTTCATGACGCGGCAACAGGCAGCGGGCAAGCCGTTCTTCTGCTGGTTCAACTCGACCCGCATGCATTTGCGCACGCATGTCCGCTCCTCCCATCGCGGTCGCTACACGCATGGCGACAGCGAATATATCGACGGCATGATGGAACACGACGATACCATCGGCACCATCCTCAAGGCGCTGGACGACATGGGCATCGCGGACAACACCATCGTCGTCTACACGACCGACAACGGCCCACACATGAACACCTGGCCGGACGGCGCCATGACCTGGTTCCGCTCGGAGAAGAACACCAATTGGGAGGGCGCCTTCCGCGTGCCCTGCTTCGTGCGCTGGCCGGGCGTGATCCAACCCGGCACGATGACCAACGAGCTGATGAGCCACAATGACTGGGTGCCGACGCTCTGCTCGATCGCCGGCGAGCCGGAAATCGTGGAGAAGCTGAAGCAGGGCTACAGGGCAAACGGCCTCGACTACAAGGTGCATCTGGACGGCTACGACCAGTCGCAGCTCCTGCGCACGTTCCGCGGCACGGCCACGGTCAACAATGGCGTGAAGAGCGCCCGCGACAAGTTCTTCTACTCCGACGACGACGGATTGCTCGTCGGCATGCGGCAGGGCGACTACAAATACGTGTTCTCGGAGCAGCGCATGGAAGGCACCTTGGGCCTCTGGGCCGAGCCGTTCACGACGCTGCGGCTGCAGAAGATCTTCAACCTGTTCCAGGATCCGTTCGAGCGAGCCGACATCACCTCCAACACCTACTGGGACTGGAACCTCAACCATGTCGGCGCCGCCTACGGGATGATGGACGAGGTGTTCCAGTTCGTGGCGACGTTCAAGGATTTCCCGCCGCGTTCGTTCCCGCCGAGCTTCAACCCGGCCAACATCATGGAATCGACGTTGGACGCCATAAAGCGGCGGGAGGCTTTCAGGGAGAATCTCGATCTCGACAAGGTTCGTGGCGCCTTGGACAGAATGATCCACCAACAGTTGCAGAGTGGCGGTCAATAATATCCAGCCCCTGGCAGCCGGCCGGTTGCGGCGGCTGCCAGGGTGGTTGCCGCCCAAAGCCGTCTGCGGCGGCGGTCGTGATGTTGGGTCCCTTGGCAGGGAGAGCGCGAATGACCCTGATCTCTCAGAGAAGTATCCGGCTGCTGTTTGGCTGCGGTTGGCGATCAGGTCGCCAATTGCTGTCGATGCTGCGGATCGCGGTCATCCTTTTCTTCGCGTTCACTATGAGCGCCCTCGCACAAGACTCGCTGCCCTCATGGAACGATGGCGCGGCGAAGCGGGCGATCGTCGACTTTGTGACGCGCGTGACCACGCCGGGCGGGCCGGACTTCGTGCCGGTCGAAGAGCGGATCGCGACCTTCGACAATGACGGCACGCTGTGGGCCGAGCAGCCCATGTATTTCCAGATCGCCTTCGCCATGGATGAGGTCCGGGCGCAGGCGGAGAAGCACACCGGATGGCGGACCACGCAGCCGTTCAAGGCAGTGCTGGAGAACGACAGGGCGGCCTTGGCCAAGCTTGGAGAGCAGGGCCTTCTCGAAATCATGGCGGCGACCCATGCCGGCATGACGGTCGACCAGTTCACCGAGACCGTGTCCCAGTGGATGCGAACGGCGCGCCATCCGCGCTTCGACAGACCATACAACGAACTCGTCTACCAGCCGATGATCGAGCTCCTGGCCTATCTCCGCGCCAACGGCTTCAAGACCTTCATCGTCTCCGGCGGCGGCATCGAGTTCATGCGACCCTGGGTCGAGCAGGCCTACGGCATCCCGCCCGAGCAGGTGGTGGGGTCCAGCGGCAAGACTTCCTTCACCCTCGACGGGGAACGGCCGGTCATCCTGAAGCTGCCGGCGGTGGAATTTGTCGACGACGGCCCCGGGAAGCCGGTCGGCATCAACCGCTTCATCGGGCGCCGGCCGGTCTTCGCCGCCGGGAACTCCGACGGCGACCTGCAGATGCTGCAATGGACCACCATGACGGACGGGCCGCGCTTCGCCCTGATCGTTCACCACACCGACGCCGAGCGCGAATGGGCCTATGACCGGCAGTCCCCGGTCGGCAAGCTCGACAAGGCGCTCGATCAGGCGCCGCAGCGCGGCTGGCTGGTGGTCGATATGAAGCGCGACTGGCGTACCGTCTTTCCGTTCCAGAAGGCGGCGCCATGAGCGAGGCGCGCGACGCCGTCCTCGGCTGCGCCAGGGGCCGGGTGCCGCCGGATGGGGCCATGACGGTGAGCACCTCGGATCACACCAGGTCGCGCGGGATGTCCTCGGACCAGGACCGCTCGGTCACGACCTGGCCGTTCTCCTTCGCCGTCAGCTCGGTGGTCAGGTGCCAGCGGTCGAGATCGGCGGTCAGGACCGACCGGCTCTCGATCAGGATGCGCCAGCCCTCGCGCCCCATCTCGTAGGACTGGGTCAGGACGTAGCGGGTCGACAGCGGGTCGTCGTCGCGGATGACCAGCTCGCGCTTCAGGCTGTGCGAGGCCACGGTGTCGATCTCGTCGAAGCGCAGGATGCCCTCGCCGAACAGGCCGCCGATGCCTTCGGTGACATAGGTGGTCTCGCCGGTCACATGGTCCTGGACCGAATATCGGCGGATGGTGCCGGACGACAGCTGGGTGGCCGGCGCGGCCGGGCCGCGCACCGGCGGCTCGAAGGCGACCCCTGCCCCGCCTTGCCGCACCGGCAGGTCGAGATGGCTGGGGCCGGCCCGTAGGGTCAGGGTGGCGGGGTACGGCGCCGGCCAGACCGTCGGCCAATAGCCGGTGGCGACGGCGATGCGGATGCGGTGGCCGGCCGGGAAGCGGTGGCCGCAATCGTTCAGCTTCACCCGAACCTGATAGCGCTTGCCGGGCTCCAGCGGCGCCGGTGCCTCGTGCCCGTCGCGATGGGTCAGGTTCAGCACGCCGTAGCTGACCCGAGCGGAGCGCCCGTCCGGCGCCACGTCGCACAGCCGCACCGCCAGCTGCGCCACCGGCGAATCCGAGGCGAGGTCGAGCAGCAGCTCCGGCGCGCCCAGGATCTCCACCGGCTTGTCGAGCGGCGCGGTGTCGAACAGCTGCGCGGCGCCATCATCGAGGCGCTGGTCGACCGGCAACTCGCCGGAGCAGCCCGTGGCCATCCATTCGCCGGCCGCCTTGCCGTGGCTGAGCGGCGAGCGGACCAGGATCTCGGCCTCCGGGCCTGCGGAATCGGCCAGCGCGCCCGGCGCGTTCAGCATCCAGCGTCGCGGCGCGATGGCCGGGCTGGGCCACTCCGCCTCGCCGACCCAACGGCCCTCGGTCTCGGCCCGGCTGCCTGCCGGCGGGTTCCAGCCCTCGACGAAGGCGCGCAGCATCGGCTCCTGCATCACCCCGGTGTCGTGGCCCTTCAACCACTGGTCCCACCAGCGCAGCGCCTCCTGCAGGAAGCCGATCGCCGGACCCGGCGCGCCGTCCTGCGGATAGACATGACCCCAGGGCCCGATGATGCCGCGGCGCGGCACCTGCAGCCCGGCCAGCAGGCGCGGCACCGCGTTGGTGTAGCTGTCGGCCCAGCCGCCCACGGCCAGGACCGGGCACTGGATCGCCGACCAGTCCTCGCAGACCGAGCCGTGCTTCCAGTACTCGTCATAGCGCTGGTGGCGCAGCCACAGGGCGGGGAAGAAGGGCAGCCGCTCCAGCCGCTCCAGCCATTGCCGGCGCCAGTCCTCGCCGACGATCGCCGGGTCGGCCGGCCGGGCCTGATAGGCCAGCATGATGGCGCCCCACCACAGGTTGTCGGTCAGCAGGCAGCCGCCCTGGTAGTGGATGTCGTCCGAGTAGCGGTGATCGGTCGAATAGACGGTGATGATCGCCTTCAGCGCCGGCGGCCGGCGCGCCGCCACCTGCAGCGCGTTGAAGCCGCCCCAGGATTTGCCCATCATGCCGACGGCGCCGGTGCACCAGGGCTGCGCCGCGATCCAGGCGATCACCTCCAGCGCGTCGTCCTGCTCCTGCTTCAGATACTCGTCCGCCATATGGCCGTCGGACTCGCCGCTGCCGCGCATGTCGACGCGGATGGCGGCATAGCCCTGGCCGGCGAACCAGCCATGCATCGGCTCGTCCCGGCCGCGGGTGCCGTCGCGCTTGCGGTAGGGGATGTATTCCAGCACGGCGGGCGCGGGCGCCGTCTCCGCCCCCTCCGGCAGCCACAGCCGGGCGGCCAGGCGGGTGCCGTCGGCCAGCGGGATCCAGATGTTCTCCTCGACGCGGATCGGCATGTCGGGGTCTCCCATGAAGGCGGTCAGGCGGTGGCGCGCGCGGCGAGGACCTGGTCCAGCCAGTCGCGGCGCAGCTCGGGGACGGAGGCGAGCAGGCGGCCGGTGTAGTCGTGGAAGGGCGGCGTGAAGATCTCCGCCGTCGGCCCCTGCTCCACCACCCGGCCGCGCTGCATCACCGCGGTGCGGTCGGCCAGGCGGCGGACCACGCCGAGATCGTGGGTGATGAACAGATAGGCGACACCCAGCTCGTCCTGCAGCCGGCGCAGCAGGCGCAGGATCTCCTCCGCCACCAGCGGGTCGAGCGCCGAGGTCACCTCGTCGCAGATCATCAGGTCGGGCTTGGCCGCCAGGGCCCGGGCGATGCAGACGCGCTGCTTCTGCCCGCCCGACAGCGCGCCGGGCAGACGCTCGGCGAAATCCGGGTCGAGGCCGATCAAGCCCAGCAGCCGGCCGACCTCCTGCTTCTGCTCCCGTCCCTTGAGGCCGAAATAGAAGCCGAGCGGCCGGCCGATCGCCTCGCCCACATTCTGGCGCGGGTTCAACGCCACGTCGGGCAGCTGGTAGACCAGCTGGATCCGGCGCAGCAGGTCCCGCTTGCGGGCGGTGTAGGAGGACGGCAGCGGCTGCCCGTCCAGCCGCACCGAACCGGCGGTCGGCGGCAGCAGGCCGGTGATCACTCGCGCCAGGGTCGACTTGCCCGAGCCGGATTCGCCGACCACTGCCAGGGTCTCGCCCCGGCGCAGCGACAGCGAGATGTCGGCCAGCACCGGCACCTTGTGATAGGCGGCGGAGATGCCGTCGACGGTCAGCAGCACTTCGCCGCCCTCGTGCCGGCGCGGCTCGCCGGACAGGCTGGCCTGACGCTCGCCGACGAGGCGGCGCGTGTAGTCCTCGCGCGGCGCTTCCAGGACCTGCTCGGTCGGGCCGAGCTCGACCGGCTTGCCGTGGCGCAGCACCTGGATCCGGTCGGCGATCTGCGCCACCACGGCGAGGTCGTGGCTGATGTAGAGCGCCGCCGTGCCGGAACGCTGGATCAGCCGGCGCAGCAGGACCAGCACCTCGATCTGGGTGGTGACGTCCAGCGCCGTGGTCGGCTCGTCCAGCACCAGGATGTCGGGGCGGCAGGACATCGCCATGGCGACCATGGCGCGCTGCAGCTGCCCGCCCGAGACCTGGTGCGGATAGCGGTCGCCGAAACGCTCGGGCTCCGGCAGGTCGAGCGCCCGGAACAGCTCCAGCATCCAGGCGCGCGCCTCGGCCTTGCCCATCGTCCGGTGGTGCCGCGGGCCCTCCAGCACCTGGCGGCCGATGGTCAGCGCCGGGTTGAAGGCGGCGGCCGCGCTCTGCGCCACATAGGCGATGCGGGCGCCGCGCAGCCGGGCGCGGCCGGCCGAGCTCTCTCCCGTCACCTTCTGGCCGCCGATCGCCACGGTGCCGCCGGCGATGCGGCAGCCGCCGCGGCCCCAGCCCATGGCGGCCAGGCCGATGGTCGACTTGCCGGCGCCGGATTCGCCGATCAGGCCCAGCACCTCGCCCTGCTTCAAATCGAGGTCGATGCCGTGCACCAGGACAGTGCCGTCCGGCGCCTCGACCCGCAGGCCACGGATGGTGAGGATGTCGCTCATCGCCCCTCTCCCTGCGGCCGGGTGCGGCCGGCCAGCAGCCAGTCGACCACCAGGTTGACGCCGATGGTCAGCAGCGCGATCGCCGCGGCCGGGTACAGCGGCGCGTAGAGCCCGTAGAGGATGCCCTGCTGGTTGTCCTTCACCATGCCGCCCCAATCGGCATAGGGCGGCTGGATGCCGAGGCCGAGGAAGGACAGGCCGGCGACGAACAGGAAGGTGAAGCAGAAGCGCATGCCGAATTCGGCGATCAGCGGCGCCGCGGCGTTCGGCAGGATCTCCTTGCGGATCAGCCACCAGGCGCCCTCGCCGCGCAGCCGCGCAGCCTCGGCATATTCCATCACATTGATCCCCTGCCCCAGGATCCGGGCCAGGCGGAAGACGCGGGTCGAGTCCAAGAGCGCGATGGTCACGATCAGCACCGGCAGCGAGGAGCCGAGCGCCTGCAGCACCACCAAAGCGGAGATCAGCACGGGCACGCACATGATGGTGTCGACCAGCCGCGACAGCACGGTGTCGACCCAGCCGCCGCGCAGGGCGGCGAAGAAGCCGAGCGGCAGGCCGATGGAGAAGGAGATCAGCGACGCCGCCAGCGACACGCCGATCGACATCTGCGCGCCGTACAGCAGGCGCGAGACCATGTCGCGGCCGTTCTGGTCCAGGCCGAACCAGTTCAGCGCGGTGGCCGGGTCGAACGGACCGCCGAGGATGTCCTCCTCGCCGAACGGAGCCAGCAGCGGCCCGAACAGGAGGGCCGCGAGGTTGAGGGCGATGATCGCCAGGCCGATCCAGGCCGTCAGGGGAATGCGTCTCATGGCCGTCTACCGGGGGTGCCGCAGGCGCGGGTTGAGCGCGATGGCGGCGATGTCGGCCGTCATGTTCAACAGCACATAGGCCGCGCCGAACACCATGGCGCAGGCCTGCACCATCGGCAGGTCGCGCTTGGCCACCGCGTCGACCATGAAGCGGCCGAGGCCGTTGTAGTTGAACACCGCCTCGACCAGCACCACGCCGGTGATCAGGTAGGCGACGTTGAAGGCGACGACGTTGACGACCGGCGCGGCCGCGTTGGGCAGCGCGTGGCGCAGCACCACCCGGCCGGTCTGCAGGCCCTTCAGGTAGGCGGTCTCGACATAGGCGGAATCCATCACCGCCAGCACCGCCGTCCGGGTCATGCGCATGATCTGGGCGACGGTGACCAGCAGCAGGGTCAGCATCGGCAGCGTCGTCGCGTCCAGCCGCTCGGCGAAGCCCATGCCGGGATAGACGTCGGCCAGGCTGGGGAACACCGGGTTCTGCACCGCCAGGACCAGGATCAGCACCAGGCCGAGGAAGTATTCCGGCAGCGACACGGTGCCGAGCGCCACGATGTTCACCAGCCGGTCGAACACCCCGCCGCGGCGGACGGCGGTCAGGATACCCAGCCCCACCGCCAGCGGCACGCCGATCACGGCGGCATAGGCGGCCAGGAACATGGTGTTCCAGAAGCGCGGCCACAGCAGCTCCGCCACCGGCTGCTGGTTGGCCAGGGACCGGCCGAGATCGCCCTGGACGAAGCCCCACAGCCAGTGGCCGTAGCGGAGCAGCGCCGGCACCTCGAGCCCGAGGTCCCGGCGCAAAGCGGCCAGCGATTCCGGCGTCGCCGACTGGCCGAGGATGGCCGAGGCGACGTCGCCGGGCAGCAGCTGGGTGCCGGCAAAGACCAGCACCGACACCAGCCACAGGGTGAAGATGCCGAGCGCGATCCGCTTGAGGATCAGGCCCGTCATCAGGCCGCCAGCCAGACGCGCTCCGCCAGCCGGCCGCCCATGAAGTTGAACATCGGATGCGGGGTGACGCCCTGCACCTGGGTCGACACGCCGTCGAGATAGTCGCCGAACATCGGGATCATGGCGCCGCCGTCGTTCGAGATCATCTCCTGCAGCGTCCAATAGATCTCCTTGCGCTTGGCGTCATCCAGCAGCGACCGGGCCTCCAGCAGCAGCTTGTCGAACTGCTCGCTCTTCCAATGGGTGTCGTTCCACTTGGCGTCCGAGGCATAGGCGATGGACAACATCTGGTCGGCGGTCGGGCGGCCGCCCCAATAGGCCATGCAGAACGGCGCCTGCATCCACACCTTCTCCCAATAGCCGTCCGGGGATTCGCGCTTGATCGAGACGTCGATCCCGGCCTTGGCCGCCGCCGTGCGGAAGATGGCGGCGGCGTCGACCGCGCCGCCGAAGGCGGCGTCGGAGGCCGACAGCTCGACCTTCAGGTCGCTCATCCCAGCCTGCTGCAGATAATGCTTCGCCTTGTCCGGGTCGTAGGCGCGCTGCGGCAGCTCGGAGTTGAAGAAGCGGTCGGTGCGCGGGATCGGATGGTCGTTGCCGAGCTGGCCGTAGCCGCGCAGCGCCACCTTCAGCAGCTGCTCGCGGTCGATCGCGTGCTTGATCGCGAGCCGGACATTGACGTCGGCGAACGGCGCCTTGGTGCAGTCCATCAGGAAGGTGAAGTGCTGGCCGCCGGCCGACTGCACGATCTGCAGCTTCGGGTTGCGCTTCAGCAGGTCGACCGTCTTGAAGTCGAGCCGGTTGATGGCGTGGACCTGGCCCGACATCAGCGCGTTGGTGCGGGCGGCAACGTCGTTGATGACGATGACCTCGACCGCATCGACATTGGCGCAGCCCGGCTTCCAGTAGTTCGGGTTGCGGGTGAAGCGCGAGCGCACTCCGGGCTCGTAGCTCTCATAGACGAAGGCGCCGGTGCCGACCGGCTTCGACCAGTCGGTGAAGCCCTCCGGCACCACCAGGAAGTGGTAGTCCGACAGCAGAAACGGCAGGTCGGCATTGCCGCCGGCGAGCTCGATCGCGATCTGGCTGTCGGAGAGCTTGCGGACGTCCTTGATCTGCTCGGCGATGGCGCGAGCGGCCGATGTGCTTTCGCCCCGGTGCAGGTTGATCGAGTAGATCACATCCTCGACCGTCAGCGCCTTGCCGTTGTGGAAGGTCACGCCCTGGCGCAGGGTGAACACCCATTCCGCCGCGCCGGGCTTGGCCTCCCAGCTCTCCAGCAGCTCCGGCACGGCCTGGTTGTCGCGGTCGATCTCGACCAGGCCGTTCATCAGCATGAACGCCTGGTTCAGCGGCACCCAGTCGGTCATCACCCGCGGGTCGAGATTGTCGGTGGTGCTGCCGCCGCCCATGCCCAGCTTCAGCACGCCGCCCTTGCGCGGCGTGTCCTGGGCGAAGGCGCGGCCGGCCAAACCGGCGGCGAATCCGAGGCCGGCGGCGCCCAGCAGCAGGCCGCGGCGCGTGGTTTCGAATTGCGGGAAGTCCCTGCGTGTCATGACCGATCCCTGTTGTGCGGAGAAGTGGACGGCCTTTGCGGCCTGTCCGATCACGGCGGCGCTTCTGGAGATCAGCGCTGCCTTGAGCGAACCGGACCCTAGTGGATGACGGCAATAAGTCAGACATGATTTTTGGGCATGACCTCATGAGCAAGATTCGATGCCGCTCCTCGAGGCAGCCCCTATCCAGGGCGCTTTCGTTGCCCCGAGGTCGAATCGTGAGTCTGCCGGATGTGGTCGGCTTGGTGAAGGCACAGCGGATGCGGGCGCGGCCGGCCGACGCCTAGCCCGGCGACATGGACAAGGCTGTCCGTCCCCTCTACGGTCGGCGTCGATCGGATCGATTCGATACCGGGGGGACGCATGGCGGAGATCGCTGTTTTCTCTGGCACCGCGCATCCCGCCCTGGCGGCCGAGATCTGCGCCGCGCTGGGCGTCCCGCTCCAACCCTCCCGGGTCCAGCGCTTCGCCAATGACTGCCTCGGGGTCCAGCTCCAGGCGAATTGCCGCGAACGCGACGTCTTCCTGGTCCAGACCCTGAGCCCGCCGGTGCAGGAGCATCTGGTCGAGCTGCTGCTGATGATCGACGCCGCCCGCGGCGCGTCGGCGTCGCGCATCACCGTGGTGATGCCGCATTACGCCTATGCCCGGTCGGACAAGAAGGATGCGCCGCGGATCTCGATCGGCGGGCGGCTGGTGGCCGACCTGCTGGTCGCGGCGGGCGCCGGCCGGGTGCTGACCACCACGCTGCATTCGCCGCAGGTGCACGGTTTCTTCAGCGTGCCGGTCGACCATCTGCATGCGCTGCGCGAGCTGGCCGGCCATTTCCGCCGCTACGACATGGCCAACACCGTCGTGGTCTCGCCGGACCTCGGCTATGCCAAGGAAGCGACCGCCTTCGCGCGGCTGCTGGGGGCGGGCGTGGCCATGGGCGCCAAGCAGCGCTATGAGAACGACCGGGTCGAGATCAGCGCCATCATCGGCGAGGTGCGCGGCAAGGACGTCATCGTCATCGACGACGAGATCGCCAAGGGCAGCACGATCCTGGAGCTTTTGGGCCATCTGCGCCGCCAGGGCGCCCGATCGATCCGCGTGGCCTGCACGCACGGCCTGTTCTCCGGCGGCGCGCTGGACCGGCTGGGCGGCCAGGACGACATCCTGGAGATCGTCTGCACCAACACCGTGCCGGTGAACGGCGCCGCGCACCATCCCAAGCTGACCGTGCTGTCGATCGCGCCGGCGATGGCGGAGGCGATGCGCAGGATCCATGCCGGTGAATCGGTCAGCGAACTGTTCCACGCCTAGCGTCTAGCCGGCGTTGCTGGCGACCAGCCAGTCCATCGCCTGGCGCACCACCCGGCGGACATGCCGGTCCAGCGGCCGCATCAGGTAGAACGACCCCTCCGAGCGCAGGTGGAAGCCATGCGCCGGCACCAGCGCGCCCGACGTCAGTTGGTCGCGCAGCAGCCAGGTCCAGCCCAGCGTGGTCCCCAACCCCTGCGATGCCGCCTGCACCGCCAGGGCGTAGGAGCCGAGCCGCCAGATCCGTGCCCTTGCCGGCATAGCCATGGCCGCGGCACCGAACCAGTGCGGCCAGCCCATCCATTCGCGCAGCGAATCCTCGATCGCCAGCAGGGTCGGCGCCGGGTCGTCCTGCAGCGCCGGCCGGCCCGGCGCCGCGACCGGCACGATCTCCTCGGTGCCCAGCACATGCAGCGCCACGCCGGACGGCCGCTCGCGCCGGTAGAAGATGGCGAGGTCGAACTCGTCGAGCCGCAGATGCTGGACGTCGTCGGTCACCCGCAGCCGCAGTTCGATCCCCGGCAGGGCGGCGTCGAGCGCCTGCAGCCGCGGCATCAGCCAGAGATCGGCGATGCCGTGCGAGCAGGCCAGCGTCACCTGGCGCGGCCCGGCCGAGCCGCGCACGCCATGCGTCACCGCCACCAGGTCGCCGAGGATGCGGCGGACCTCGGCGACATAGCTCTCGCCCAGCGGGGTCAGGCTGACGCCGGACGGAGCGCGCTGGAACAGCTTGCCGCCGATGAAGGCCTCGAGCTTCAGGATCTGGCGGCTGACCGCGCTCTGGGTCAGGCCGAGCTCGGCGCCGGCGCGGGAGAAATTGGCCAGCCGGGCCGCGGCCTCGAACACGACCAGGGCGTTGAGCGGCGGCAGGCCGAGATGGGAGGACGCGGGCATTCCTGCACTCAAGGGGAAGACCGCCCACGGCACAAGCCGGGGGTGTCGGGATTGTCACTCGGACGGCAGCAGAATCGTCATCGAACTTGTCTAGACCTCTATACGACACCCGTCCGGAGAGCCTGATGAGCAGCAAGACCCTGGGGCCTGAGCCCTTGATCAACCCGACCGCCCGAGTCTCCGGCAGCCGCCTCGGGATCTACACCGAAATCGGCGCCCATGCCGTGCTGAACGAGGTCACGCTCGACGACTACAGCTATCTGATGGACGGGTCGATGGCCTGGTGCGTCGAGATCGGCAAGTTCTGCTCGATCGCCGCCTACACCCGGCTCAACGCCCCGAACCACCCGACCTGGCGGGCGACGCAGCACCACTTCACCTACCGCTCCTCCGCCTACGGCCTGGCCGACACCGACGACACCGACTTCTTCGCCTGGCGCCGCGACCACCGGGTGACGATCGGCCATGACGTCTGGATCGGCCATGGCGCCATCGTGCTGCCCGGGGTCACGGTCGGCACCGGCGCGGTGATCGGCGCCGGCGCCGTGGTCACCCGCGACGTCGCCCCCTACACCATCGTCGCCGGCAGCCCGGCCCGGCCGATCCGCCGCCGGGTGACCGAGGCGGTGGAGGCGCGGCTGCTGGCGCTGGCCTGGTGGGACTGGCCGCATGACCGGCTGCGCGCGGCGCTGCAGGATTTCCGGACGCTCGACGCCGAAGGGTTCTGCGCCAAGCACGACGGCTGACGGAACCGACTGCCTCGACATCCGGTTGTTGCTACGCCTGCTGCCGCAACCGGGAGGACCGGCCGATTCCGTCGATCATCGCCGCCGCCGCGCCGACGCTGCACGACCCGCAGGCCGAGGCGTTCTATGCCGACGCCTTGCGCGAACTGGCGGCGACCGGCCTGCCCTTCCTGCTGGCCGGGACCTACGCCGTCAGTGCCTATACCGGCATCTCGCGGCCGACCAAGGACCTCGACATCTTCTGCAAGGCCGGCGACAGCCCGCGCATCCTCGGGGTGTTCCACGACCTCGGCTATTCGATCGAGATCGAGGACGAGCGCTGGCTCGGCAAGGTGCACAAGGGCCGGCACTTCTTCGACGTGATCTACGCCTCGTCGAACGGCACCATGCCGGTGAACGACCAGTGGTTCGAGCACGCCCGCGAGATCGAGGTGTTCGGCAGCCAGGTCCAGATCGTCGCCCCGACCGAGCTGGTCTGGTCCAAGGCCTTCATCCAGATGCGCCACCGCTATGACGGCGCCGATGTCATCCATGTCATCCTGAAGCAGCACGACCAGATCGATTGGCAGCGGCTGCTCGGCTACATGGAGCTGCATTGGGAGATGCTGCTGGTCCATCTGCTCAACTTCCGCTGGGCCTATCCGACCGAGCGCAACCGGGTGCCGCGCTGGCTGATGGACGAGCTGATGGACCGGCTGCGCCACCAGCTCGACCTGCCGCCGCCGCAGATGAAGGTCTGCCGCGGCCGGATGCTGTCGCGGATCGACTACGCCACGGCGGTCGAGGAATGGGGTTTCGCCGATGTCGGCGGCGAGGGCGACTGGCGTGACGCATGACACGAGACAGAGAACGGGACCGACCCATGGCGGAGAACGGCAAATTCACCGTCGCCGCGATCGGCGACATCCATGTCAAGGAGCAGTCCGATCCCCTGCGCGAGATGTTCGGCGAGATCGCCCAGGCGGCCGACGCGCTGGTGCTGTGCGGCGACCTGACCGACACCGGCACGATCCGGCAGGCGGAGCGGCTGGCGGAGGACCTGCGCGCCTGCCCGATTCCGGTGATCGGCGTGCTGGGCAACCACGACTATGAAGGCGGCGAGGTCGACGAGGTCCGGTCGGTCCTGACTCAGGCCGGGCTGCACCTGCTGGATGGCAGCGCGGTCGAGCTGGACGGAGTCGGCTTCGTCGGGGTCAAAGGCTTCGCCGGCGGATTCGGCCGCCGGATGCTGGGCTCCTTCGGCGAGCCGGAGACCAAGGAGTTCGTCGCCGTGGCCGTCTCCGAGGCGATGCGGCTGGAGAACGCGATGCGGACGGTGAAGACGCAGCGGGCGATGGTGGTGCTGCACTACGCCCCGATCGCCGAGACGATCGAGGGCGAACCGCTGGAGATCTATCCCTTCCTCGGCTCCTCGCGCCTGGCCGAGACGATCGACCGCTTCACCGTCAGCGCGGTGGTGCATGGCCACGCCCATCGCGGCGTGTATCAGGGCCACACCCCCGCCGGGGCGCCGGTCTACAACGTCGCCTGGGCGATCGAGAAGCCGAGCGGCCGGCCTTACGCGCTGATCGAGCTGTGAGCGGGTCCCAACGGAAAGGGCCGCCCTGCGGCGGCCCCTGCCCGTCGATTACTGCGGCGTCACCAGGTGCGGAGGTCGCCGGTGTCGACGTGGACGAAGTTCGAGCGCGGATAGTAGCCGACACCGCCGGCCTGCAACCCGACCGCGTTCCGGCGCAGGCTGGACAGGCTCATATTCGGCATGAAGATGTCCGCCGCCTGGCCCTGGATGTGCAGGGAGTTGCGCGCGACGCCGCGGCTGCGGCGGGCCAGCATGGCGTTGGTGGCGCGGGAGCGGTAGCCGCAGACGACATGGATCGGCTCGTCCGACCCGCCCTTGCGCTGCAGCGAATTGAGAATGTCGAGCAGTTTCGGGTCCATCACCCGGACCTCGTCCGATCGCCAGTCGCGCAGGAAGTAGTTGAACTTGGCCAGGACGTCCGGATTGTACCAGCCGTCGACGAAGTACTCTTCCTTGATTTCAACCAGATTGTGGGCGTCGTAGAGATGGAGTGTTCGTCGATTGGTGGCGGCCAGGGCTGAGAGTGGTGCGATTGGCGCGACGGCGACGGCTGCGACAGCCCCGGCCGACATCCTCAGGAATTGCCGTCTCTGCATCGTTCCCGCTGCTCCTAACCTTCACTAACCGCGCATCCGGCATTTCTGACGCTTTACACGCCTATACTGGGCGCCGGGCGTTCGATGGCGTCCTTTGTGAGGCAGGGCGAAGCGGGAATCAACAGTTTCTTCTCAGATTTACAAAGAAACTCTGTGACATAACGGCAACATTGTGGTAGATCTGTCGCACTTTTAGTGAAAGGCAAAGTAAAACTGCCGAAAAACATAATACAGATTTTACACCCATTCGAAATCATCAAGGACAAATAAAAAAGGGCGACCGAAATTCGGCCGCCCTTTGGAGCAACGCTTGAATCGTACGAGGATTTCAGCGTGAAGATGCGAGCTGTTCGCGCCGGGTTTCACGGGCCTGGAGCGCTGCGATGACCTTGGCGTCGATGCCGTAGATGTCGTCGCGGAACGCCACCTCGCCGCTCTGATCGATCCATGCGGTCTGGTAGACGAGGTAGAGCGGCATCGGAGCCGGCAGGTTGATCCGAGTCGTCGGGGTCCAGCTGCCCATCACCCGCTCCCGCCGTGCCGGCGACCAGTCGGGCGATCCGTCGAGCAGATAGTCGGCCAGCCAGATCGGGTCCTGCAGCCGCACGCAGCCATGCGACAGGGCGCGGTCGGCGCGCTGGAAGAGGCTCTTCGACGGCGTGTCGTGGAGGTAGACGCTCCAGTTGTTCGCCATCATGAACTTGACCTTGCCGAGGGCGTTGCCCGGCCCCGGATCCTGCCGGATGCGCAGCGACCGCATGGTGCCGGACCCGATGCCGTACCAGTCGACATAGTCGGCGCTCATCTCGCGCGAGCCGCCGCCCCAGCCGGAGAACAGCCGGTAGTTGCGGCTGGCGAGGTAGCCCGGGTTGTTGCGCAGCCTCGGCAGATACTCCTTGGCGGCGATCGAGGGCGGTATGGTCCAGGTCGGGTTGAACTCGAGATAGGTCAGGGCGCTGTTGAACAGCGGCGTCTGGTTCTTGGACTGGCCGACGACGACGTCCATGCTGCGCACCAGCTGGCCGTCGGCGACGACGTCCATGGTGAAGGCGGCGATGTTGACCATCAGGTAGTCGGGGCCGAGATCGTCCGGCAGCCAGCGCAGCCGCTCCATGCTGGCGACGATCTGGTTCATCCGATCCGGCCCCTGCCGGTTCAGCATGGCCAGGGTGCCGCGGCCGAGGATGCCGTCCGGCTTCAGCCCGTGCTTGGTCTGGAACTGCTCGACCGCGGCCACCAGCTGCGGGTCGAAGAGCCGGCCCTGGTCGGCCGGATCGCCGACGAGCTCGCCGGTGGCGGCGAGGCGGGCGCGGAGCACCGGCACCCGGTCGCTCTCCTGCCCCGGCCGCAGGCTCTCGCCGGCCGGGATGGTCGGCCAGCCGGCCTCGGCCAGCGTCTCGAAGCCGCTGAGCGCGCCCTTCAACTGCTGATACAGCGCGTGCTTCGGCGCCAGATCGGCCAGGAACCTGTCCGGATCGGGCAGCATCGACGCGGCGGTGGCCAGGGCCGCCCGGTCGACCGGCTTCGGCGTGATGTCGAAGGTCTTGTCGATCTCGCGCGGCACTAGCCGGCCGGCATGGACGTCGACGCCGTAGCGCATCACCGCGGCGCTGAGCAGGATCTCGGTCGCGACGACGTCGTCGGCATCGGCGGAGCGGACCAGCTCCCGCAGCGAGTCGACATGGTAGTCGGACGGGACCAGCCCCTCCTCCCGCGCCTTGGCCAGGCGCGCCACGATCGGCCCGACGCGCGGGTCGAGCCGCCCGTCCATGTCGATCCACAGCGGGAACCAGCCGCGGCCGGCATAGAGGCCGCGCAGTTCGCGCGCCTTCAGCACCACGCCGCCGATGGTGATCGTGTCGCCGTCGCCGTCGCCGATCGCCGCCTCGATGGCGGCGCGCGGGTCGGAGAGGGAGGATGCGTCCAGCGACGCGGCCGCCGGCGTCAGCCCGGCCTGTGCCGCGGCCGGCAGGGCAGCCGCGCCGAGCAGCAGGGACAGGATCGGGACAACGAGACGTCGCATCGGGACTCTCCAGCAATCTTCAGATACGTAGCGCGGCACGGGGTGTAGAGGAGTCCTTTTGCCGTGATGCGATCGTGAAAGTCACACAGCGTTGCCGCATAGCAACATAATCATTCAATTTTATCAATATGCACCTAAAGGCTAGCGGTGGCTTTGCCCTTCCCGCCCGCCGGCCGCCCGCTTAGGGTACGCACCATGAACGCCGCCACGCCCCCTTCCGTCATCGACGCCGCCAAGGGTCGACACCCCTTGCGCTCGCTCGCCCCCTATCTCTGGCCGGCCGGCCAGTTGGAGATGCGGGCCCGGGTGGTGCTGGCGGTGCTGCTGCTGGTCGCGGCCAAGGTCGCCAGCGTCTACACCCCGATCTTCTACAAGGACGCGATCGACGCCCTGTCGGTGAAGGGCGGGCTGCCGCTGATCCTGCCGGTCGGTGTCATTTTGGCCTATGGCGCGGCCCGGGTGCTGAGCCTGGCCTTCGGCGAGCTGCGCGACGCGATCTTCGCCAAGGTGGCGCAGCGCGCCATCCGCCGCACCGGCCTCGCCACCTTCCAGCACCTGCACGCCCTGTCGCTGCGCTTCCATCTCGACCGCCAGACCGGCGGCCTGTCGCGGGCGATCGAGCGCGGCAATGCGGCGATCGACACGCTGCTGCGCTTCATGCTGTTCAACATCCTGCCGACGCTGGTCGAGATCCTGTTCGTCGTCGCCGTACTGTGGTGGATCCTCGACCTGTGGTTCGCCCTGGTGACGCTGGCCACCGTGGTCCTCTACATCGCCTTCACCCTGTGGGTGACGGAATGGCGGACCAAGTACCGCCGGCAGATGAACGAGACCGACCAGGAGGCCAACACCAAGGCGATCGACAGCCTGCTGAACTTCGAGACGGTCAAGTATTTCGGCAACGAGGACCATGAGGCGCGGCGCTACGAGGCGTCGCTGATCCGCTACGAGCGCGCGGCGGTGCGCAGCCAGGTGTCGCTGTCGCTGCTGAATATCGGGCAGGCCGCGATCATTGCCATCGGCCTGACCGCGGTGATGTGGATGGCGGCCCAGGGCATCGTCGAGGGCCGGCTGACCCTCGGCGACTTCGTGCTGGCCAACACCTATCTGATCCAGCTGTACCTGCCGCTGAACTTCTTCGGCTTCGTCTATCGCGAGGTGAAGCAGGCGCTGGTCGACATCGAGAAGATGTTCTCGCTGCTCGGCGTGCCTCAGGAGGTGACGGATGCGCCGGGCGCCCAGCCGCTGCAGGTGCAGGGCGGCACGGTCGGCTTCACCGATGTCGAGTTCGGCTACGACTTTCGTCGGGCGATCCTGAAGGGCGTCACCTTCACCGTGCCGGCCGGCCACACCGTCGCCATCGTCGGCCCGACCGGCGCCGGCAAGTCGACCATCAGCCGCCTGCTGTTCCGCTTCTACGACGTCACCGCCGGGTCGGTGCGGATCGACGGGCAGGACATCCGCGAGATCACCCAGTCCAGCCTGCGCGCCGCCATCGGCATCGTCCCGCAGGACACGGTGCTGTTCAACGACACCATCCGCTACAACATCGCCTATGGCCGGCCGGGCGCGAGCGACGAGGAGGTGGTGGCGGCCGCCCAGATGGCGCGCATCCACGACTTCGTGCTGCGCCTGCCGGACGGCTACGAGACCAAGGTCGGCGAGCGCGGCCTGAAGCTGTCGGGCGGCGAGAAGCAGCGCGTGGCGATCGCCCGCACCATCCTGAAGGACCCGGCGATCCTGCTGTTCGACGAGGCGACCTCGGCGCTCGACACCAACACCGAGCGCGAGATCCAGGCCAATCTGCGCGAGGTCAGCCGCGGCAAGACCACGCTGGTGATCGCGCACCGACTGTCGACCGTGATCGACGCCGACGAGATCATCGTGCTGGCCGACGGCCGCATCGCCGAGCGCGGCAGCCACGCCCAGCTGCTGGCCGAGGACGGCCGCTACGCCGAGATGTGGCGCCGGCAGCAGGAGGCGGCGGAGCGCGGCGAACTGGTGGTCCCGGACCGGCCGAACCGCGACCCGGAGATGGTCGCGGCGTCGTGACGGCGTCGGCGAGCCTCAGCTCTCCTGCTTCGCCTTGGCCAGGCGCGCGCTCTCCCGCTTCAGCGGGCGGCTGACCGGGCAGACCTCCTGGACGAAGCCGTTCAGCGTGTTGGCAAGGTTGTCCTGCAGCAGCCGGTAATAGACGTACTGGCCGCGCTTCTCCCCGGCGATCAGCCCCGCCGCCTCGAGCACGCTGAGATGCTGCGAGATCGACGGCTTCGACATCTCGAACCGGGCCGCGATCTCGCCCGCGTTCAGCTCGGCATGGGCGAGATAGGCCAGGATCTTGCGGCGGGGGGCCGAGGACAGGGCTTCGAAGACGCGCTGCATGAGTCATCCTGCTGCCAAACGGGCGCCACTATTTAGGTAGTTAACTAATCATTGACAGGTTCGTCGCCACATAGTTAGGTAAGTACCTAAATACCGAACTCCAGCGCATGGCGCAACCCTGCAGGAGGATCCGATGGCTTGCGTCTCCACCGCCCGGATGATCGCCGGGGCCGATACCAGCGCCGTGCAGGGCCGGGTGGAATGGGCGCCGGCGCGGTCGCTGTGGACCGGCGGCATGACCGTCGCGGCGCTCGGCCTCGCCCCCTTCGCCACCAGTTGGAGCGCCGTGGCGCTGTTCGTCGCCACCACCGCCGTCACCATCTGCGCCGGCCATTCCGTCGGCATGCACCGGCTGCTGATCCATCGCAGCTTCTCGGCGCCGCTGTGGCTCGAACATCTGCTGGTCTATCTCGGCACGCTGGTCGGCATGGCCGGGCCGATCGGGATGATGCGGCTGCACGACACCCGCGACTGGGCGCAGCGCCAGGCGGACTGCCACGACCTGCACGCCCACCGGGCCGGGATGCTGCGCGACGCCTGGTGGCAGATGCATTGCCGGCTGGTGCTCGACCGCCCGCCCCGCTTCGCGCCGGAGACTCGGGTGCTGCGGGACCGCTTCTACCGGGTCCTGGAGCGCAGCTGGATGCTGCAGCAGTTGCCCTGGGCCGTGCTGTTCTGGAGCCTCGGCGGCCTGCCCTGGCTGGTCTGGGGCGTGCCGATGCGGGTGGCGGTGTCGCTGACCGGGCATTGGCTGGTCGGCCATTTCGCCCATCGGCGCGGCGACCAGGGCTGGCGGGTCGAGGGCGTGGCGGTGCAGGGCTTCAACATCCGCTACTGCAGCCTGGTCACCTTCGGCGAGTCCTGGCACGGCAACCACCATGCCTTCCCGGACTCGGCCCGGCTGGGCGTCGAGCCGGGCCAGGCTGATCCGGGCTGGTGGCTGCTGCGCGGGCTGGAGCGGCTCGGCCTGGTCCGCGACCTGAAGCAGCCCGCCGACCTGCCGCCGCGGCCAGGGCTGCTACGGGTGCAACCGCAGCCGGCGATCGTCTGACCTCAAGAACAGGAGGACGCCATGCAGTTTGCTTGGGTCGGGGCCATCCTTCTCGGCGCGCTGGTGCCCGCCGCCCTCATCTCAATGACATTGGGAGGCCCAGGACACTTGGCGCTGTCGCTCTTCGCCTTTGTCGTTACGCTCGGCCATGCGCTCATCCTCGGCCTGCCGATCGCACTTCTCTACCGTGCGAAGCGCTGGCACCGCCCCGACCTTTCCATCGCGACGGGGTTCCTGATCGGGGCGATCCCGATGGGTGTCCTCATCTGGCCGCTTAAGCACTCGCCGGGATCTTCGACCCGGGTCAACGGCGTCCTCGTCAGCGTCGACGGTATCCCCACGCTGGCCGGCTGGCTGGAATTCCTCCGCATCCTGGGCATATTCGGAGCTCTCGGTGCCGCCGGGGCGTTGGCTTTCTGGCTGATGCTGCGCTGGGCCGGCGCTCTGGATAGTCCGTCCTCCGAATAGGCACGCCCGGCCAAATCGCCTAGCCTTGCCGACGCAGAATCAGCGCAAGGGACTGCGAGTGACGGCGGAGACGATCGAGGCGATGGCGGCGCAGATCCGGGGTGGCGACCGCCGTGCCCTGGCCCGCGCCATCACCCTGGTCGAATCCCGCCGTGCCGACCATCGCGAACGGGCCGAGGCGCTGCTGGAGGCGCTGGCGCCCGTCGCCGGCGGCGCCATCAGGATCGGCATCTCCGGCCCGCCCGGCGTCGGCAAGTCGACCTTCATCGAGGCCTTCGGCCTGCACCTCACCGGCCAGGGGCACCGCGTCGCGGTGCTGGCGGTCGACCCGTCCTCGCAGCGCTCCGGCGGCTCGATCCTGGGCGACAAGACGCGGATGGAGCTGCTGACCCGCGACCCCGCCGCCTTCATCCGCCCCTCCCCGGCCGGTTCCACTCTGGGCGGGGTGGCTCGGCGCACCCGCGAGAGCCTGCTGCTGTGCGAGGCCGCCGGCTATGACGTGGTGATCGTCGAGACCGTCGGCGTCGGCCAGTCCGAGACCGCGGTGGCGCAGATGGTCGACGTGTTCCTGCTGCTGCTGCTGCCCGGCGCCGGCGACGAGCTGCAGGGCATCAAGCGTGGCATCGTCGAGGTCGCCGATATCCTGGTGGTGAACAAGGCCGACGGCGGCCAAAAGGGCGCCGCCAACCACGCCGCCGCCGAGTATCGCCACGCTTTGGCGCTGCTGCGCAGTGCCGGCGGCTGGACCCCGCCGGTGCTGCAATGCTCGGCGCTGGAGAACCGCGGCATCGACAAGGTCTGGGACACCATCGGGTCGTTCCGCGCGCAGATGGGCGAGGCCCTGGCCGGGCGCCGCGCCGAGCAGGCCCGGTCCTGGCTGTGGCGCGAGCTGGGCGACGGCCTGCTGGACGCGCTGCGCGGCCACCCCGCGGTGGCCAAGGCGCTGCCCGGGCTGGAGGCCGAGGTCGCCGCCGGCCGCCTGCTGCCGACCGCCGCGGCGCGGCGGCTGCTGGAGCGGTTTCTGGAGGGGTGAAAGAGACGCCCTGCGCCGGCCGGGTCGGTCGAACGCGACCCGGCCGGCGCTGGATGTCAGGCCTTCTTGGACGTCAGGCCAACCGAAGACGGCGCACCGGCTTTCGCCTTTTCCGGGGCGTTCTTCTTCGGCTTCTTGGCTTCCTTGGGCTTGCGCACTTGACCCTTGGCCATGGCAGGCCTCCTTCGCTTGTGGGCCCGCACATCATAGCGAAACGCCACCGATCGTCATAAAAATTCAATCCGGGCCGGCGGAGCGGGAGATCCCGTCTCCGGCCGCCGGATAGGCTATCCTCTCCCTCGGCAACAGGGAGGCGGCGATGACCAGCTACGACGCCATCATCATCGGCACGGGCCAGGCCGGACCGGCGCTGGCGGACCGGCTGAGCCGGGCCGGGCAGCGCGTCGCGGTGATCGAGCGCGCGCGCTTCGGCGGCACCTGCGTCAACACCGGCTGCATCCCGACCAAGACCATGGTCGCCAGCGCCTACGCCGCCCGGATGGCGCAGCGCGCCGCCGAATTCGGCGTCGTCCTGCCCGGCCCGCCCCGGGTCGACATGAGGCAGGTCAAGGCGCGCAAGGATGCCGTGTCCGGCCAGTCGCGGGTCGGGGTCGAAAGCTGGGTGCGCGGGATGGCGGACTGCACCGTGATCCAGGGCCATGCCCGGCTGGCCGGGCCGCGCAGCGTCCAGGTCGGCGACGAGACCCTGACCGCCGAGCGGATCTTCCTGAATGTCGGCGGCCGGGCCACGGTGCCGCCGATGCCCGGCATCAAGGACGTGCCGTTCCTGACCAACAGCACGATGATGGATCTGGACACGCTGCCGGAGCATCTGGTGATCGTCGGCGGCTCCTATATCGGGCTCGAGTTCGGCCAGATGTTCCGCCGCTTCGGCTCCGCCGTGACGGTGATCGAGATGGGCCCCCGGCTGATCGGCCGCGAGGACGAGGATGTCTCCGCCGCCGTCGCCGGCTTCCTGGAGAAGGAGGGCGTTGCGATCCGAACCAACGCCACATGCCTGAGCGTGGTGCGGCAGGGCGACGGCGTGGCCGTGACGGTCGACTGCACCGCCGGCGCACCGGTGGTCGCCGGATCGCACCTGCTGCTGGCGGTCGGGCGCCGGCCGAACACCCACGATCTGGGCCTGGAGGCCGCCGGCGTGGCCGTCGACGAGCGCGGCTACATCACCGTCGACGACACGCTGCAGACCAGCGTGGCCGGGATCTGGGCGCTGGGCGACTGCAACGGCCGCGGCGCCTTCACCCACACCGCCTATAACGACTTCGAGATCGTCGCCGCCAACCTGCTGGACGGCGACAGCCGCCGCGTCAGCGACCGCATCCCGGCCTATGCCCTGTACACCGATCCGCCGCTCGGCCGCGCCGGCATGACCGAGGCGGAGGCGCGCCGCTCCGGCCGCCGCATCCTGGTCGCCAAGCGGCCGATGACCCGGGTCGGCCGAGCCGTCGAGAAGGGCGAGACCGAAGGCTTCATGAAGGTCGTGGTCGACGCGGGCTCACGGCAGATCCTGGGCGCCGCCATCCTCGGCACCGGCGGCGACGAGGTGGTGCACGGGCTGCTCGACCTGATGTACGCCAAGGCACCCACCGACGTGCTGCAGCGGTCGATGCCGATTCACCCGACGGTGTCCGAACTGCTGCCGACCCTGCTCGGGTCGCTGGAGCCGGTTTCATGAGCGGGCGCGACCGGGCCGAGGCCGAGGTGCTGCGGGTGCTGGGCACCGCGGCGCCGGCGGGCCGCACCGTCACGCCGGACGACCGGCTGCTGGAGGATCTCGGCCTCGCCCCCGCCGACGTCACGCGGCTGGCCTGGGACATCGAGCAGGCGCTGGGCATCGACCTGCCGCGCGACGACCTGGCGTCGGTCTTCACCGTCCGCTCCCTGATCGACCTGGTCGACCAGCATTACGACCCGGCGACGGCCGATCCGCAGCACGGGTGGCATATGTGACCGGCACCGGTCACGGTTACGACTAATGGATGAGTGCACTGCAGCGCGGGATCGGCTCTCCGGCGTTGCGGGATCAGGAAGCAGACACCAAGCTGACACAGCAGCTGGAGACGTCCGCCCATGAATCCCCAGCGCCGGCTGACGGTCATCGTCTCGCTCGACGTCGCCGGCTTCACAAGGCTGGTGCAGGAGGATGAGCGTGCCACCCTGGCAGCGCTGGCTTCGATCCGCCGCGACCTGCCGGGAGCGCCGCTGCGGGCCCGGCATGGTCATGTCTTCAAGACCATGGGCGACGGCGTGCTGATCGAGTTCACCAACATCGAGGACGCCGTGTGCTGGACGGTCGACTTCCAGAAGGCGATGGCGGTCCGCAATGCGCAGAAGCCCAAGCGGCCGATGCTGGTGCGCGCCGGCATCGCGATCGCCGATGTCTTCGTCGAAGGCGACGATCGCTTCGGGGCCGCCGTCGCCTTCGTCGTCCGCCTGCAGCAGGCGGCACCGCCGGGCGGCATCGCCATCACCCACTCCGTGCGCTGGCAGCTCGGCAAGTCGCTGTCGGCCCCCTTCGTCCGGGAGATGAAGACGCTAAGGGATATGGGCGACCCGATGGAGGTCTGGGTCTGGACTCCTGCCGGCACCGACATCGACCGTGCCGCAGCGGCGAACCGCGATGCCGGCGCGGCGGAGGAGGATGAGGATCTGCCCTCGATCGTCATCCTGCCCTTCGACAATCTGTCGGGCGATCCGGCCGCGACCGCGCTCGCCGATGGTGCGGTGGAGGAGATCACCGCGACGCTCTCCCGCATCCGCGACTTTACCGTCATCGCCCGCCATTCGGCCGTGGCGTACCGCGCCGCCGGGCGTCCCCTGGACCCTCGCGAGATCGCCCGCACCTTCAAGGTCCGTTACGCGCTCGAAGGCAGCGTGCGGACCTCCGGCAGCCGGGTGCGGATCTCGGCGCAGCTGATCGATGCGGCCAGCGCCCTGCACCTCTGGTCCGGGCGTTTCGACGGGACGGCCGAGGACATGTTCGACCTGCAGGACCGGATCGCCGAGGGCGTCGCCGGCGCGTTGCACCCCTCGATCCGGGCGGCGGAGATCGCGCTGGCGCTCAGCAAGCGGCCCGACAGCCTGGCGGCCTACGACCTGATGCTGCAGGCGCTCCCACATCTCTGGGCCCACCGGAAGCCGGAGAATGCCGAGGCGATCCGGCTGCTACGGGAGGCGTTGCGGCTCGATCCGGAGTACAGCCGGGCCGCGGCCCTCGCCGCCTGGGCGCATGGCCAGCAGGTCACCTACAACTGGGCCGCGGACTATGCGGCCGAGCGGGCGGCGGGGGACCTTCTGATCAAGCAGGCCTCGGAGGGGTCGCAGGACGACGCGACGGCGCTGAGCGCCCTGGCCACGGCGACCATGCTGCTGTTCGGCGACATCGGCCGGGCCGAGCAGTTCGTCGACCGCGCGCTGGCGCTCGACCCGAACCATGCCTGGGCCTGGACGCGCCGCGGCTTCCTGCACGTCTATCGCGGCAATCCGGCTGCGGGCCGGCCCTGCTTCGAACGGGCGATCCGCCTGAGCCCCCTCGACCCTTTCAGCTTCAACTGCTTCATCGGCCTGGGCCTGGCCACCTTCGCCGAGGGCAGTCCCGAGGAAGCGGCCGGCTGGACCCGCAAGGCGCTGCATCAGAAGCCGGCAGCGACCTGGATGTTCCGCGACCTCGCCACCTTCCTGGCCCATGCCGATCAGATCGAGCCCGCACGCGCGGCGCTGGCGCAGTTCATGGCCTCCAGGCCCGGGATCACCGTCTCGACCGTGGCCGACGCCCTACATTATTTCGAGCCGGATCTGCTGCGCCGCTATCTCGACGGCCTGAGCCGTGCGGGCCTGCCCTCCGAGCCGGCAGCCGCGCCGACCTCATGACCTCCGACGGCCTCACCTTCCATCCGGTCGACGCGGCGCGCTGGCCCGATTTCGAGCGGCTGTTCGAAAGCCGCGGCGGGCCGAAATACTGCTGGTGCATGGTGTGGCGCGCGACGCCGCAGGAGGTCAAGCTCGACGGCGCCGGCCGCAAGGCGGCGCTGCACGCCAGGGTGCGGGACGGGGTGCCGATCGGCATCCTCGGCTATCGCGACGGTGAGCCGATGGCCTGGTGCTCCATCGCCCCGCGCGAGAGCTACCGCCCGCTCGGCGGCCCCAAGGACGAGAAACGGGTCTGGTCCCTGGCCTGCATGTTCGTTCCCCGCCGGCTGCGCGGCCAGGGACTGGCCGACGGGCTGATCGCGGCGGCGGTGGAGCATGCTCGGGCGCAGGGCGCCGCGGTGGTCGAGGCGTATCCGGTCGATCCTGACTCACCCAGCTACCGCTTCATGGGCTTCGTCCAGGCCTTCGCCCGGGCCGGCTTCATCGAGATCGGCCGGGCCGGCAGCCGCCGCCACGTCATGCGGTTGCGCCTGTCGGAATAGCCGGCTTCCGTCAGGCCGATGGCGGATGCAGTCAAATCCGCCGGCTCTCCGACCCTAGAGTGGGACCAAACCACAGGGAGAGCGCGATGCGATCGTATGTGCTGGCCGCCACCGCTGTCCTGGCGCTCTCCGGCCCTGCCGCCTTCGCCGCCGATCCGGCGCCGACGGTGCCGGCTTCCGATCTGGCGGACATCCAGACCGCCTTCGACCCGATGGGCCCGGCGGTGCAGGCGCTGACGCTGCCGGACGGCCGGGTGGTGCACTATATCGACGAGGGCGAGCCCGGCTGGCGGCCGGTGCTCTATGCCAGCGGCACCGGCACCAGCGCCCGCGCCTTCGGCATGACCGAATACCTGCGCAGCCTGCGCATCCGGCTGAAGCTCCGCTTCATCAGCGTCGAGCGCAACGGCTTCGGCGACACCGAGTTCCGGCCCGGCTGGACCACCAGGGACTACGCGGCCGAGGTCCGCGCCGTGCTGGACCATCTCGGCATCCAGCAGGCGGCCGCCCTGGCGATCTCCGGCGGCGGGCCCTACCTGGCCGAGATCGCGGCGGAGATGCCGGACCGGCTGATCTCGCTGCACTTCCTGGCCGCAACCTCCGGCTTCGGGCCGGAGCGCAAGGCCTGCACGGTGTCGGAGGCCGAGCTGACCGAGATGATGAAGGTGGCGCAGAATCCGGAGGCCTGGTGGGCCTATCCGGAGACCAGCCCGACCCGCAAGATCCCGGGCTTCGCCGACCGGGCCTATGAGGAGGGCGCGCGCACCTATTTCATCCGCGGCCAGATGGGTGACCTGCGCGGTCAGGTCGCCGAATACCGCCGCTACTGCACCGAGCCGAAGGCCGATGTCTCGAAGGTCCAGGTGCCGGTCTATGTCTATCACGGCACCGCCGACAAATCGGTCCCGCTCGACCAGGCGCAGTACTGGCAGTCGCAGTTCCCGAACCTGCGCAAGGCCCGGATCTACGAGGGCGAAGGCCATGACGTGCAGTACCGGCACTGGGACCAGCTGCTGCTGGACGTCGCCGGCCATGCCGAGCTGACCATGCTGTGCGCCGACAGAAAGTCGCAGGCAGTGCCGGACGCGGACGCCCAGGCGCTGCTGGCGAAGGGCGCCACGCTGGGCATCTGCGCTTGGCAGTGAAGGCCGGGTTGCGGGTAGACTGGGGGCCAGCCCTCGCAGCGAAGGATGCGCGCCATGGCCACCACGCCCCCGCCCCTTGCCCTCGACCTGCCGGCCCCCGGCTTCAGCCTGCCCGCCACCGACGGCCGGACCTATTCCCTGGACGACGTCGCCGGGCCGCGCGGCACGGTGATCGTCTTCATCTGCAACCACTGCCCCTATGTGAAGGCGGTGATCGACCGCATGGTGGACGACGCCATGTCGCTGCTGGCCGAGGGCATCGGCTTCGCCGCGATCTGCTCGAACGATGCCGCCGCCTATCCGGAAGACGGCTTCGAGCGGATGCAGGCCTTCGACGAGGCGCATGACCTGCCCTTCCCCTATCTGTATGACGAGGACCAGTCGGTGGCGCGCGCCTATGGCGCGGTCTGCACCCCGGACTTCTTCGGCTACGATTCGCACCGCCAGTTGAAGTATCGCGGCCGGCTGGACGAGGGCCGCACCGGCCCGCTCCCGCCCCATGCGCGGCGCGAGCTGGTCGAGGCGATGATCCGGATCGCCGAGACCGGCCAGGCCCCCGCCGACCAGGTGCCGTCGATGGGCTGCTCGATCAAGTGGAAGGTGGCCTGAGCGACGGCACCGATGCGGCCCCGACAACGACTTCGCAGGAGGCCGGGCTCTTTCATATCGCCGGAGCCGCTTCGGGTCAGCGGCATGCAGCGCCAACGCCGATCGACGGCTGACGCATCCCGGCGTCAGCCGTCGTGCACGGGGCCGCGATCCACTCAAGGCGGGTGTGGTGTCAGCCCATAGAGCCGGCACTGGGCCTCGTACTCGCGGCGCCGGCGTTCGGCGTCGGTCTCGGGCGGCGCGGTCTCGGGCGGCTCAGGCTCGGGCGGCGCGGCGCTTTCGGCCGGCGGTGGCCAGACCGGCGGGTCGAGCTCGGAACAACCGATCCGCCAGGGCTGGTCGGGCACGGGCAGGGTGCGGACGACCTTGCCGGTCTTGTCGGTGACCTCGCCGGTGGTGACGTCGTGGATCCAGCGCTCGCCTTCGGGTCCGCCGACATCGCTGGCCCAGATGCCGCGCGCAACCACGCAGCTGGGGCGGGACGGGTCCCGCGGGGGCGGGTCGGCGGCGGGCGGAGGCCCGCTCTCCGGGCCGCTGCCCGGATCTTCGTCCTCTTCGTCTTCCCCGGCGGGGCCGGCGGCGAGGGCGGCCCAGTCGGGCGGGATACCGAGGTCGCGGCAGAGGCGCAGGACCAGGGTCTCGAGCGGCAGGGCGGTGTCGGCCAGGTCGGCGTCGATGCGGTCGTTCTCGGTCAGCCGGTCCCAGAGATCGGCGGTCAGCCGATCCCGGGCCTCGGCATCAGTGTCGGGGGCTGCGGCGATGGCGCGGCCGACGCTGCGGGAGACGGACAGGCGCCGGTCGTTGCTGAGGATCCGTCGCATCCTGCGGCCGTGCTCGGCCTCGCGCTGCGCCTCCTGCCGCCGCTCACGCAGCCGGGCTCATCCGGCCGGTCGGGCCTGCTCCGGCCGAGGGACTGGATGGCCACGCTTCGCTCGCCATGACGGTGTGGGGGCCGGTGTCTGCTCTCTCTTCAAATCGGGATACGGACCCCGGATCCTGTGCGCCAGCCCGGGCTATCTCGCGCGCCGCGGCGTGCCGGCCGCGCCGGCCATGACTGCGTCATCACGGGCTCGTCGGCAACCGGCGCTTCATGGGTGCTGGACGGGCCGCAGGGCCGGGAAACGGTCGCGGTCTCCGGGCGTTTCGCCGCGAACGAGATGCAGGCGGTGTTTGCCGCCGCGATCGCGGGCCACGGCATCGCCCAGTTGCCGCTCGGCTTCGCCGGAGCCCCGGTCGCGGACGGTCGGCTGCGCCGAATCCTGGCCGACCACACGACGCCGGCCGGCGGCCTCTACGCCGTCTATCCGAGCGGCCAGCACCTCTCGCCCCTGGTCAGGGCCTTCGTCGAGCTCGCGGTGGAGCGGATCAGCGCGGCCGGGGGCCGGATCGGCGGGCCAGCGGGCTGCCAGCCCTAGCCGAACGCGGCCTGGTACTGCTCCGGCTTGAAGCCCACCAGCAGTTTGCCGCCGAGGTCGAGCACCGGCCGCTTGATCATCGCGGGCTGGTCGAGCATCAGCCCGATCGCCCTGGCCTCGGTCAGCCCCTCGCGGGTGGCGTCCGGCAGCTTGCGGAAGGTGGTGCCGGCGCGGTTCAGCAGCACCTCCCAGCCGGCCTTGCGCGCCCAGCCCTCGAGCGTGGCGCGGTCGATCCCCGCCGCCTTGTAGTCGTGGAAGGCATAGGCGACGCCGCGCTGGTCGAGCCAGGCCCGCGCCTTCTTCATCGTGTCGCAGTTCTTGATGCCGTAGATCGTGACCGCCTTCGCCATGCTTCCGCTCATCCTCTGCCAAATCGTGTCCAGGCAGCGGACCATAGGCGCCGGCCTAACCCCCGTCATCCGTTCAGCGGCCAGCGACCCAGGACATCATACTGGGTATGTCCGTACAGGCTGTGTATCAGAGCGAAGTCGCGGACGGTGATTGTAATCGGCTCGTCGAGGGGTGTCTCGGGAATGACCTTGCGGTCATAAAGCAAAGTAAGATGTGGCTTGAACCGCAAACGAGACCCGTTCCGACGCAAGCCCACTTTCTCCAACGCTGGACCGAAGGCGTTGTGCAACTCGGTCAGCTCGTCCTTGCCGTCGCTGCAGAGGAGGACGATCGCAGAGGCCATGTCGCCGCCCCTTTCGAAGCTTGTCACCCGGTCGAAGGTCACTTTGAATGGTCGAGCCCGGATGGTCTCGGCCCCTTGCTTCAGCCTTGCCAGTGTCTCCGCCGAGAGCTTCGCATAGGGACCGGCAGCATATAGCGAGATATGGAGAACTCTCGGCGGGCGAGGCCGACCTTGCAGCCCGTATTGATACCGGATATCGATGATCCGGTCGGAGACAGAAGCCGCATCCCCTTCAGCAAGAAGATGGGCAAAGAACACCGGATCCTCAATTCGTCCGGTCGGTGGTCCCGGCGGGGAAGGCGGCCGTGAAGGCAATCTCAAGTAAGCAATGCCGAGATCCAGTGATAGTTGCCTCGGGTCTTTTGATCGTGCCCCGAATATCTTGGGTTTCAGCATGACAAAGGCCTTGGCGGGGCCGCCTCCGTCCGTCTTTTTGGAGGCATGGATCTTCCTATAAAGATGGAATGCGGCCAAGCCCCAGCAAGGTATCACTTGGTCCGCGGATACCGACCGACGACCGCGCTCCGACCCGCTGACCACTACCTGACAGCCGATGTCAGGTAGTGCCTGATACGCTCGCCCTCGCATTCAGCATTTCGGGGTTGGAGATGAACACCACAACGGTCGGGAAGAAGATCCGGAAGGCGCCGGCGGAGGTGGCGGAAGGCCGGTGCCTGTGCGGCCGGGTGCGGATCGAGATCGGGGTTCCGGCGCGCTGGGCCTGGCACGACCATTCCAGGGACAGCCGGCTGGCCCATGGCGCCGCCTATGCCACCTATGTCGGGTGCTGGCGCAGTCGCGTCCGCATCGTCAAGGGCGAGGCCGCCCTGACCCGCTTCACCGAGGAGGACACCGGGCGCACGCGCAGCTTCTGCCGCCATTGCGGCACGCCGGTGCTGTATGAGCGGCCGCATGCGGCGCAGATGGTGAACATCCCGCGCGCCCTGTTCGAGACCCGCACCGGCCGCGAGCCGCTGTACCACATCGCCATCGAGCAGGCGCGGGAATGGACCTGGCGCGGCGAGCCGCTGCGTCCGCTGAAGGGCTTTGTCGGCGTGGTGTGGACCGGGCCGAAGAAGAAAAAACGGCCGCTGATGGACGAGGAGTTCTGAGAACCCGTCCGCAGGCCTCAAGCCGCACCCTCACCCTCGAGCACGATCAGCCGTTCGATGAACTTCCGCTTGGTCTCGTGCGCCGACCGGATGGCGGCGAGGCGTCGGCCGAACTCGCTCCGGCTTCCGTCCTCCGCGGCCAGCGCCTGAAGGTCGACGAGCAGGCTGACGGCATGGTCATAGCCGGCGGGATTGCGGCGCTGGATCTCGACTTCGACCTCGCGCCAGACGGCGGCGCCGCGCTGCCTGAGCGCAACGAGCCGGATGCGGCGCGCCTTTCCCGCCTCTTCGGCCTGGCGGCGTCGTTCCTTCTCCAGGCGCTCGGCCTCGGCGCGTTCGCGTGCCTCCGCGATCTCCTGCGCCCGAATCCGCAATGAGCCGGCTGTGCGGCGCGGCGCAGATGACGCCGGGCGCCTGCGGAACCTGCGCAAGAGCTCGGCGGCGACATGGCTGTCGCCCTCGACGACACGCAGCAGCAATTCAGACTTTTCGTCCTCGGCGATCGACGCCAAGGCGTCCCGCAGATCGTCCTTGGACATCGCCGCCTCGGCCGTGCCGGATTCGGCGGCCGCCTGGACCAGATCGGGATCGACGTCGAAGAACCGGGCGAAGACTTCGAGCGCCGCGGTCAGCGGTCCGATGCCCGGCAGCGGCTCGACGTCGCCGTCGGACACCGACTCGTCCTGCACTGCCGCCAGCCACAAGAGATAGAACACCCTGAGGTCGGCCGAGAGCACATCCGCTCGCAGCGGCGCGAGCGCGGCCAGCCGGCCGGAATCGTCCTCCCAATGATCCTCGATCTCCACCTCGTCGCGGAGAATGTCGACGATCAGGTTGTCGCCAGCGACCCAGACCTTGACCCAATCGACCTCGCCAAGAAAGGGATCGAGGCTTGCAAGGCTCAACAGACGCTCGGGCACCCGCATCATCAGACGCCGCGTGCCCCAGTTCGCGAGATAGAGATGGAGGTCGAACCAGCGCTCCATGAACTTGCGCGGATCGCCTCTGAAATCGCCCCAGTTGTATTCATTCGTGAAGCTCGTCGCGGTGATCCGCGCCCGTGACGACACCGCCCGCACCGCGTCCTGCGCCGCCCGGTCGAGGGGCCGATCGACCGCCTGGAACTCGTAGTATTGGTATTCGCTCATGGGTGAGAACCCAACCGCGATTCGGGCGCAGATTCAAGGGAGCGGGCAGGCCCGCGTGATCAAGAGCGCGCGAGAACGGCGACGGTCGCCGGCTTGTCGTCGATCGGGAAATGCAGCGCCGCCGCCACCAGCCCGGCGATCGCGGTGGCGATCCAGACCAGGGAATAGGAGCCGGTGACGTCGAACACGAAGCCGCCGGCCCAGGCGCCCAGGAACGATCCGATCTGGTGGCTGAGGAAGCAGACGCCGAACAGCGTGCCGAGATGGCGCGTGCCGAACACCTTGGCCACCAGCCCGCTGGTCAGCGGCACGGTGCCCAGCCAGGTCAGGCCCATCACGGCGGCGAAGAGCACGACCGACGCCTCGCTCTTCGGCGCCAGGAAGAAGGCGGCGATGGCGGCGCCGCGGATCAGGTACAGCCAGCCCAGCACCTGCTGCTGGCGATACCGCCCGCCGAGCCAGCCGCAGCCCCAGCTGCCGATCATGTTGAACAGCCCGACCAGCGCCAGCGCCGTGGCGCCGAGCCCGGCCGGCATGTGGCACAGCAGCAGGTAGTTCGGTAGATGCGTGCCGATGAAGGCGAGCTGGAAGCCGCAGGTGAAGAAGCCGAGGGTCAGCAGGCGGTAGCCGCGATGGCCCAGCGCCTGCGCCACCGCCGCCCGCAGCGGCATCGGCGGCTCGGCCTGCGCCGCCACACCGCTCCGGCCCTGCCGGTCGAGGACCAGCCCGAGCGGCGCCACCGCCAGCAGGCAGCCGGCCAGCACCAGCAGCGACGCCGCGGTGCCCGAGAGATCGGTGACCCATTGCGACAGCGGCACCAGCAGCACCTGGCCCAGCGACCCGCCGGCGCTGGCCAGGCCCATCGCCATGCTGCGCTTCTCCGGCGGCGCGGCGCGGCCCAGAGCGGTCAGCACCACGCCGAAGGTGGTGCAACTGATGCCGATGCCGACCAGCACGCCGAGGCCGAGCACCAGCGTCAGGCCCGACGAGGCCAGGGCGGTGAGGACCAGGCCGGCGGCGAAGGCCACGGCCCCGAAGGCGACCACCGGCGCCGCGCCCCAGCGGTCGGCGGCGGCGCCGGCGAAGGGCTGGGTGAAGCCCCAGACCAGGTTGTGCAGGGCGATGGCGAAGGCGGTCAGCGTCACCGGCATGCCGCGGTCGAAGGAGAACGGCCCGATGAACAGGCCGAAGGTCTGCCGCGAGCCCATGGCGGCGCTCATGATCAGCGCCCCCGCCAGGATCACCAGCCCGGCCTGGACCGCGGGGGATGCGAGTTGCCTGCCTTCGATCGCCGCCATCATCCGGGCCCTCCTCGCCCGGCCCCACAATGGCGAGCGGCGAGGAGGCCGGCAAAAGAGAAGGTTTCGACGACGGGTGAAGGATCTTCATCCATTCGTCTGGTCTTCCATGTCGGCAAGCAACCCCCAACCGTCATTGCTGTGCAAGTTCATTAATTCGTTGATCGATGCTGCGGACGAGAGGAGGCGGCATCGATGCGCGACAACAGCTACGACCGGACGATCGAGCGCAACTATCTGCAGAAGTGGCGCTTCCTGATTCCAGAATACGAGGCGGTGAAGGCCGGGACGTCACCGACGTTCCGGCGGGTCGGCGAGTTCTACCGGCACCACGGCACCTGCTCACAGACCTTCCGGAAGTATTACAACCGCTATCTGCAGAGTGGCTCGGAGCAAGACCTGCTGCCGCAGCGGCGCGGACCGAAATGGCGCGAACGCCGCGACCCGACCGGCATCGAGGCCGAGATCCTGGCCTGCCGCCACCGCGGCCTCAACCGCTACGAGATCCATGCCGTCTTGCGGGAGACGCGCCAGGATGTATCGTCCCTGCCGTCGACCTCCACCATCTACCGCCGGCTCCGGCAGAACGGCCTGAACCGCAAGACCAAGGCCATGGTCGAGGAAAAACGCAGGATCATCAAAACCATGCTCGGCGAGATGGGCCATGTCGACCTGCACCAGCTGCCCCGGGACATCTTCCTGCAGCCCCCCCGACAAGCCCGCCTACCTGGTCTGCCTGATCGACGCCTGCTCTCGCCTGGCCTGGGCCGAGATCCTCGCCAGCAAAAAGGCCCTGCCGGTGATGTTCCGCACCCTGAAGATGATCAACACCCTCAACGCCAGCTACGGCCTGCAGTTCAAGGACATCCTCACCGACAACGGCGCCGAGTTCGCCTCCCGGCAAAACCCCGACGACCATCCCTTCGAAGCCATGCTCCTCGAACTCGGCATCAAGCACCGCTACACCAGGCCCTACCGGCCACAGACCAACGGCAAGGCCGAACGCTTCTGGCGCACCATCAACGACGACCTCATCGACGGCGCCACCTTCGACAACCTCGAACACTTCTCCAACGAACTGTTCGAATACCTTGTCTATTATAACGCCTTCAGACCCCACCAAGCCCTTGACGGCCTCACACCAAAGGCCTTCGCAATCACCAAAACACAACCCCATCGATCAACGAATTAATGAACTTGCACAATTGCGAGGAGGCGAAGCCGACGAAGCAATCCATGCCTCCGCTCTTGCCGCCCTGGATTGCTTCGCTGCGCTCGCAATGACGGTGTGGGGCAGCCTCAGGCGATCCGGCGTCCGGCGACGGGGCCCTGCCCGGCCGCCTCGACCTCGCGCAGCAGCCAGCGCTGGAAGCCGAGCAGATCGGGACGGCGTTCGGCCCCCTCGGAGCCGACCAGCCAATAGGCGGTCTCGGCCTCGATCGTGGGCCCGCCCGCCTCGACCAGGGCGCCGGAGGCGAGGTCCCGGTCGACCAGCGGCCGCCGGCCGAGGGCGACGCCGAGCCCCATGGCCGCCGCCTCGAACGCCATCTGGATGGTGTCGACGCGCAGCCCCGCGGCGAGGCCGACGCCGTCGGTGCCGGTCCGCTCCAGCCAGGCCTGCCAGTCCTCGCTGGCCGGGGTGACGTGGATCAGCGCGGCCCGGCGCAGATCGACCGCCCCGTCCTCGCCGAGGATGGTGTCGCGATAGGCCGGGCTGCACACCGGCACCAGGGTCTCGCCGAACAGCCGGGTCCAGGCGGCGCCGGCGGCACGGCTCATCCGGATGGCGAAGTCGAAGCCGTCGACCGGGAAGCCGACCTGCCGCCGCGAGGTGTCGACGGTGACGCCGATGGTCGGCCAGCGCTCGGCGAAGCGGTGCAGCCGCGGCAGCAGCCAGCGCGAGGCGAAGGTCGGGGCGCAGCTGACGGTGATGGTCCGGCGCTCGCGGTGATGCGGCAGGCGCTGGGTGCCGATGGCGATCAGCGACAGCGCCTCGGAGACATAGGGCAGGTAATCCGCCCCCTCGGGGGTCAGGGACAGCCTGCGGGGCTCGCGCAGGAACAGCTCGACGCCCAGCGCCCGCTCCAGCCCGACGATGCCGTGGCTGACCGCGCTCGGCGTCACGTTCAGCTCGGCGGCGGCGAGCTTGAAGCTGAGATGGCGCCCGGCCGCCTCGAAGAAGCGCAGGGACGACAGCGGCGGCAGGCGAAGCGGCATCCGCGCAGCATATCCCGGCCGAGCAAGGCTTGCGAGCGCAGTCCACGGATGGGGCCGCATCTGTCGCGGCCCCGGCGCCCCGTGCTAACGTCCGCGGCAGGGGGACGACATCATGGACCGAGACGCCGGGATTCGCGCCGCGCAGGAGCGCGTGGCAGAGGTCTTTCGCCGCAAGCCGGACGCGGCCTTGAGCACGATCCGGGCCAGCGGGCGGCTTGACCAGGGCCTGGTCTGCCGGGTCCGCCAGGGCGATCACGAAGCGGTGATGGACATGGGCAAGGTCATCGGCGGCGATGGTTCGGCGCCGACGCCCGGCTTCTTCATCCGGGCCGGCCTGGCCGGCTGCGTCGCGATCGGGATCAAGCTGACCGCGGCGCGTGAATCGATCCCGGTCGAGTCGATCGACGTCGATGTGGAGATGGATTTCGACGACGGCGCCCTCCTCGGCGTCGGCAGCAACCCGGCGGCGCCGCTGGAGACGCGGATCACCGTCGCGCTGCGCAGCGCCGCGCCGTGGGAGGTGATCGAGGCGATGGTCGCCCGCGCCCTGGCCGCCGATCCTTACTACCTCGCGCTGCGCGACGCGCAGAGCGTCAAGGTCGGGGTCGTGCCGGCGGGAGCCTAGCCATGGACCCGAAGCTGCAGATCCGGATCCAGCGCTACGGCTGGGATGCCGCCTCGGGCGCCTACGAGGAGTCCTGGCGAGGGCCGCTCCTGCCGGCGCAGCGGACGCTGCTCGAGGCCGCCGCCCTCGCCGCCGGCGAGCGGGTGATCGAGGCGGCCTGCGGCAGCGGCCTGGTGACGAGGGAGATCGCCCGTGCGGTCGGCCCGTCGGGCGAGGTCGTCGCAACCGACCTGTCGCAGGCCATGGTCGACCTGACCGCGCGCGGCTGCGCGGCCGATGGGCTCGGCTGGGTCGAGACGGCCCGGATGGCCGCGGATGACCTCGCCGTGGCGGAAGGCCGGTTCGACGCCGCGGTCTGCGCGCTCGGCCTGATGTATGTCCCCGATCCGCGCGGGGCCATCCGGTCGATGCGGCGCGCGGTGCGGGCGGGCGGGCGTGTGGTGGCCACCGTCTGGGGCCAGCGTCGGAACTGCGGCTGGGCCGAGATCTTCCCGATCGTCGACGCGCGCGTGGCATCCGAGGTGTGCCCGCTGTTCTTCGCCTCCGGGGCGCCGGGCGCGCTCGGCGGCGACTTCGCGGCGGCGGGCCTCGGCGACATCCGCGAGCGCCGCCAACAGGAGAGGCTCGAATTTCCAGACGCGCGGGCGCTGCTGAGCGCGATGCTGATCGGCGGGCCGGTGGCGCTGGCGGTCAAGCGGTTCACGCCCGAGATCCTGGCGGAGGTGGAGGCCGAGTTTCTGCACTCGGTGCGCGAGCATCGCGCCGCCGATGGCCGCTATCTCATTCCCGGCGAGTTCGTCACCGTGGCCGGCCGCAGCGCCTGATCGGCCCTATGGCCGTAGCCCGCGGGCGATGGCCGCTGTGAAGCCGGCGGCGATGGCGCCGTCGGGATCCAGCGCCGGGTTGAAGATGGTGATGTCGATGCCGGCCATCCGGCCGCTCGCCGCGGCGGCGCCGAGCACCGTCGCCAGCTCGTCGAAGGACAGGCCGCCCGGCATCCGGTAGTCCACCGCCGGCATCACCGCATCGTCGAGCACGTCGGCGTCGAGATGCAGCCAGAAGCCGAGCAGCTCGGGCCGGGTCAGCCAGAGCAGCGCCCGGTCCAGCGCGACCTGCAGGCCCGACCGCCGGATCGCGGCGAGGTCGAGCAGGTCGATGCCGCTGTCCTCGATCCGCTGGCTGCCGAACTTCGCCGCGTCCTCGGCGTCGCGGATGCCGAAGGCAACCACGTCCTCGTCGCGCACCAGCGGGCGCAGCCCTTCGAGATCGGTCACCACCGCCGGGCCGCGGCCGGTGGCCAGGGCCAGGTCCATCGACGCCGCCTCACCGTTGGGCTCGGCCTCCGGCTGGTAGAAATCGGCATGGCCGTCGAGGAACAACAGGC
>NZ_JBQJIK010000053.1:0-58966 GCF_052078665.1 Inquilinus sp. CA228
GCGGCACGCCCGAGGGCTGGCCGGTGATCGCCTCGGCGATCGAGCACCCCAGCGTCCTCGCCTGCCTGCCGGAGCTGGGGGCCCGCGGGCACCGCACGGCAACCCTGCCGGCCGGGCCGGACGGCACCGCCGATCTCGACGCCCTGCGCAAGCTGCTGGCCGGCCGCCCGGCCCTGGTCTCGCTGATGGCGGCCAACAACGAGATCGGCACCCTCCAGCCGCTGGCGGAGGCGGCGCGGATCTGTGCCGCGGCCGGCGCCCTGCTGCACAGCGACGCGGTGCAGATCCTGTCGACCGGCGCGATCGATGTCCGCGCCCTCGACCTCGCCTTCCTCAGCCTGTCCGGGCACAAGCTGTACGGACCGATGGGCATCGGCGCCCTGTTCGTGCGCGAGGGCACGGCGTTGCGCCCCCTCCTCCACGGCGGCGGCCAGCAGCAGGGGCGCCGCGCCGGTACCCTGCCGACAGCCCTCTGCGTCGGGCTCGGCGCCGCCTGCCGCCTGGCCCGGCAGCGCCGGACGGCCGACGCCCAGCGCCTGACCGCCCTGCGCGAGCGGCTGTTCGCGGCGCTGCTCCGGGACCTGCCGGACCTGCACCGCAATGGTTCCGCCGATCACGACCTGCCCGGCTGCCTCAATGTCAGCCTGCCCGGGCTGGATGCGGCCGACCTGCTGCTCGACCTGCCGGAGCTGGCGCTGTCCACCGGCTCGGCCTGCTCGACCGGCAGCCCGGAGCCGTCGCATGTGCTGCGCGCCATCGGCCTGACGCCGGAGGAGGCCCATGGCAGCCTGCGCTTCGGCCTCGGCCGCGGCACCACGGAAGCCGACGTCGACCAGGCCGCAGCGCGACTGGTCGCAGCGATCAGAGCACGAGATCGGCGCTGAGCAGCGCCCGCGTCTGCTCCACCAGATAATCAGAGAACACCCGGACCTTGGCCGGCAGGAAGCTGCGATGCGGGTACAGCACCGCCAGCACCACCGGCTCCGGCGGATGGTCGGGCAGCACCAGCTGCAGCGCGCCGCTGCGCAGATGCGCCGCCACCTCCCACACCGGCTTCATGACGATGCCGCGGCCGTCGACCGCCCATTGCGTCAGCACGTCGCCGTCATCGGCATCGAAGCTGCCGCGCACCGGCACCTTGGACGGCCCGTCCCTGCCCTCCAGCGTCCACTGATACTGCCGCGACCCGGGGAAGCGCAGCAGCAGGCAGTTGTGGCCCATCAGCTCCTCGGGCGACTTCGGATTGCCCTGGGCCTCGAGATAGGCCGGCGCCGCGCACAGCACCCGCCGGCAATCGGCGATCTTGCGCAGCACGAAGCTGGAATCCCGCATCTCGGCCATGCGGATGGCCAGGTCCACCGCCTCGCCCAGCAGGTCGAGCAGGTGGTCGGACAGGCGCAGCCGCACCTCGACCCGGGGATAGAGCTCGTGGAACTGCGGCACCAGCGGCGCCAGGACGCGGCGGCCGAAGCCGAGCGGCGCCGTCACCCGCAGGCTGCCCGAGGGCACGCCGCTGGTGGTGGCGACGCTGGTCTCGGCCCGCTCCATCGCATCCAGCACCACCAGGCAGTGGCGGTAGAAGGTCTGGCCGTGCTCGGTGGTCTGCACCTGGCGGGTGGTGCGGTTCAGCAGGCGGACGCCGAGATGCTGCTCCAGCTGCTGGATGCGGTGGCTGACCACGGCCGGCGACATGCGCACCTGCCGGCCGGCGGCCGACAGGCTGCCGAGCTCGACCACGCGCACGAACACCCGCATGTTCTCCAGCAGCGCCAAATCCCGATGGTCTCCCTGTTCGTTGAAGCGATCCTGGGCGCATCCGCCGGGCGGGATTATAGCGATTCTTTTGAAAGTGCTGTGTTACCGCATCGCTTCCCCAGCCGCGGCGATGTTCACTAGGCTGGCCAGCACAGGGACAGCCGCGGGCACGGCCAGCGGGAACGGCGGAGGCGACGGCATGGAGCCGATCATCTGGGAATGGATCAACCTCGTGGCCCGCTGGGTGCACACCATCACCGCCATCGCCTGGATCGGCTCGTCCTTCTACTTCGTCGCCCTCGACCTCAGCCTGAAGAAGCGCGAAGACCTGCCGGCCGACGCCAGTGGCGAGGCCTGGCAGATCCATGGCGGCGGCTTCTACAACATGGTCAAGTACCTGGTGGCGCCGGACCGGCTGCCGAAGGAGCTGACCTGGTTCAAATGGGAGGCCTACTCCACCTGGATCAGCGGCTTCTTCCTGCTCTGCGTCCTGTACTACCGCGGCGCCGACCTGTTCCTGATCGACCCGCAGGTGTCGATGTTCTCGCCCAAGGAGGCGATCGCGATCAGCATCGCCAGCCTCGCCCTCGGCTGGCTGGCCTACGACCTGCTGTGCAGGTCGCCGCTGGGCGAGAGCGACGTCAAGCTGGCGGCCGCCGGCTTCGTCGTGCTGGTCGCGGCGGCCTACGGCTTCGCCCAGGTGTTCAGCGGCCGCGGCGCCATGCTGCAGATGGGCGCCCTGATCGGCACCATGATGGTGGCCAACGTCTTCTTCCTGATCATCCCGAACCAGCGCAAGGTGGTCGACGCCCTGATCGCGGGGCAGTCGCCGGATTCGAAATTGGGCCGGCAGGCCAAGCAGCGGTCGCTGCACAACAACTACCTGACCCTGCCGGTCCTGTTCCTGATGCTCAGCAACCACTACCCGCTGGCCTTCGGGTCGCACTACGCCTGGGTGATGACGGCGCTGGTGCTGGTGATGGGCGGGGTGATCCGGCACTTCTTCAACGCGCGCCATGCCGGCAAGGCGACGCCGTGGTGGACCTGGGCCGCGGCCGCGGCCTGCATGGCGGCGATCATCTGGCTGTCGACCCTGCCGCCGCCGCGCGAGCACGAGGTGGCGACCGCGACCAAGCCCTGGATCGGGCTGCAGCCCGAGGCGCCGGTGCAGACGGCCGCGGCGGCGGCCCCCGTCTCCTTCACCCAGGTCACCGACATCGTCGTGTCCCGCTGCAGCATGTGCCATTCCACCATGCCCGGCTGGGAGGGCATCAACGAAGCGCCGCGCGGCGTGCTGCTGGACTCGCCGGAGGAAATCCGGCGCCACGCCAGCCTGATCCGCCTGCAGGCGGTGCTGACCCACGCCATGCCGCCGGCCAATGTCAGCCAGATCACCCCGGAGGAGCGCGACCTCCTCGGGCGCTGGGCGGCCGATCCCGACCAGGCCGTGCAGTGAGGCGCAAGATGTCCTTGGCATTCCCTCCTTTGTCATCCTCGGGCTTGACCCGAGGATCCAGGGGCCATCGAGAGCGGTGCCTGTGGCCCCTGGATTGCCCGGTCAAGCCGGGCAATGACAGAAAAGGTGTCGTGACGACACTCGGCTGGAATCCCGTGCGACCGGAGACCTGAGATGACCACTACCGCCCTGCGCGGCCGCCTGCTGAGCTTCCTCGCCGCCCCGAAGGGCGCCGGCGACGCCGCCAGCTATCGCTATATCCCGGACGGGGTGGTGGTGGTCGAGGACGGACGCATCGCCCGCATCGGCCCGGCCGCCGAGGTGCTGCCGACGCTGCCGCCCGGCACCGCGGTCGACCACTATCCGGACGACCTGATCCTGCCCGGCTTCATCGACGCGCATCTGCACTTCCCGCAGACCCAGGTGATCGCCTCCTACGGCGCCCAGTTGCTGGACTGGCTGCAGAAATACACCTTCGTCTCCGAGCAGCGTTACGGCGACCAGGCCTATGCCGAGCGCCAGGCGCAGTGGTTCCTGGCCGAGCTGCTGGCCAACGGCACCACCACCGCCGCGGTCTACGGCTCGGTCCATCCCGGGTCGGCCGAGGCGTTCTTCGCCGAATCCGAGCGGCTGGGCACCGCCATGATCGCCGGCAAGGTGATGATGGACCGCAACGCCCCGCCCGGCCTGCTGGACACCGCCCAATCCTCCTACGACGACAGCAAGCGGCTGCTGCAGCGCTGGCACGGCAGGGGCCGCCAGCGCTACGCCATCACCCCGCGCTTCGCCATCACCTCGACCGAGGCGCAGCTGGAGGCGGCGGGCGCGCTGGCCCGCGAATTCCCGGACGCCTATGTCCAGACCCACATCGCCGAGAACCTCAAGGAGGTCGAGGCGGTGAAGGCGCTGTTCCCGGACAGCCGCGACTATCTCGACGTCTATGACAAATACGGGCTGCTGGGCCGGAAGACCCTGTTCGGCCACTGCATCCATCTCGAGGAACGCGAGCGCCGGCGCATGGCCGAGACGGGCTCGGTCGCGGTGTTCTGCCCGACCTCGAACCTGTTCATCGGCAGCGGTCTGTTCCCGATGCGCGATCTGGCGCGGCGCGACCCGCCGGTGCGGATCGCGGCCGCGACCGATGTCGGCGGCGGCACCAGCTATTCCATGCTGCGCACGCTCGGCGAGGGCTACAAGGTGCAGCAGCTGCAGGGCACCAACCTGTCGGCGCTGGAGGCCTTCCACCTGGTCACCGCCGGCAATGCCGAGGCGCTGGGGCTGGAGCAGGAGATCGGCCGCATCGCCGCCGGCCGCTGTGCCGACCTGGTGGTGCTGGACGCCCGCGCCACCGCCGCCATGTCGCACCGGATGGAGGCGGTCGAGGCCGACCTGGAGGAAGAACTGTTCATCCTCATGACTTTGGGCGATGATCGGTCGATCAAGGCGACCTATATACAAGGGCGCCGCATACACGAACGGGAGGGTACGCGAAGCCGGTCACCGGCCTGAGCGTCCAGTCAGGAGCGCCATGGCCGAGATCGATCGCGACAGCGACCCCAGCATCGACGAGCCGAAGACCGGGCAGGTCCGATCCCTGCTCCGCGCGCTGCGGCTGCTCGACACCGTGGCCGGCCGGGCCGAGGGCATGAGCCTGACCGAGCTGGCCCGCGCCACCGACCTCTCCGCCCCCACCGTGCACCGCCTGCTGACCACGCTGGAGGAGGCGCATTACGTGCGCTTCGACCCGGCGACGCGGCGCTGGACGGTCGGGCTGCAGGCCTTCCTCTCCGGCCTCGCCTATGCCGACGGCATGGGGCTGCGCCGCCTGGCCGACCCGCCGATGCGCACCCTGTTCGGCCTGTGCCACGAGACCGTGAACCTGGCGGTGGAGGAGCGCGGCACCATCCTCTATCTGCACCAGCTCGGCGACCCGGGCGCCAGCCTGCCGGGGTCGACGCCGCTGCCGGTGCACGGCTCCGGCGTCGGCAAGGCGCTGCTGTCGGCCAAGACCGACCCGGTGCTGTCGCGCACCCTGCCCGCGCTCGCCCTGACCCGGCTGACCGTGAACACGGTGCCGGACCTGCCCAGCCTGCGCGACCAGATCAGCCGCGCCCGCCGCTCTGGCTACGCCATCGACGACGAGGAGCATCTGGCCGGCGTGCGCTGCGTCGCCTCGCCGATCCTCGACCGCGGCGGCCGCCCGGTGGCGGCGCTGTCGATCTCCGCCCCGTGCGAGCGCATGGGCGACGACCGCATCGGCCAGATCGGCATGCTGGTGCGCCAGGCGGCCGAGAAGGTCACCCTGCAGCTCGGCGGCCGGCCGCACTGAGGTGCTTCAAACATTCCGGACCGCGGTATGATCACAGACGTCGTAGTTCGGATTGACCATGCCACGCCGCGAGCCGATCACTGCAAGCGAGTTGACGCGTCGCCTTGAGGCCGATCCTGAATGGGTCGCTCGGCGGGCCGAGAGGGATCGCCTTCACGAGGAGCGGACCGCTGCCCTCAGGGAGAACGAGGCCCCGCTGATCGCGGCGCTAAAGGATGTCGGCGTCGACGTCGGATCTGCGTGGCTTTTGAGCGACAAGCACCCGAACTATCGTCCCGCAATTCCCGTTCTGCTCGATCATATCGATCGTGAATATGACGACCGAATTCGAGAGGGAATTGTTCGCGCCCTTGGATGTTCGGAGGCACGCCAACTTGCGTGGGATAGTGTGCTCGTTGCCTTAAAGCGCCTGAGATCGAGGCCTGGAAGCGGCTTCAGAGATGGATTGATGGCGGCCCTGGCCGGCATGGCTCGATCGGGAGATTTGCCTGTGCTTATCGAGTTGGTCGCTGATCCTACCCTCGGCCCGTCGCGCTTGCTGTTGATCCCCAAACTGTCGCGATCAAGGCAGCCAGAGGCACGGGCCGTCTTGGAGAAGCTGAAGGACGACCCTGACCTTTACAAAGAGATTTCATATCGCCTGAAATGATAGGCGAACGACAAGGGTAGGAACCTCCCCGCGATTCGGCGTTAGGCGCGCAGGACCGTGTTACCGATCCAGTTCAGCGATCGAACGACGCAAATGGGCTGCGTTGGCGGGCGTGCTGAGAAGATAAGCGGTTTCGCGTAAGGACTCGAACTCAGCCAGCGGGACGATCACCATCGGCTCGTGGCCCGGCCGGATCACGACCAGTTCCGTGCGGTCGGCCTCAAGGCGGTCGAGGTGGCCTGCAAGATCGGCCAGCAGGTCGGTGAAGGTAACCTCGGGCATGGCCTGGTTCCCTTTCAGAGGTGAGGCCACCCCATTTTGTCATTGCCGGGCTTGACCCGGCAATCCAGAAGGTGTCGACAGCCTCTGGATGCCCGGGTCGAGCCCGGGCATGACAGGTAAGGGAGGGGGCGCGCCCTCTCCACCGCTTCCACCAGGTGAAAAAGACCGATCCGGTCCGCCGCTTTTCACGCCCTGGAATGTTTCGGGCTGCCGCTGGCCCCGCCCTGCCCCACCCGCCACCATCGCCCGAGAACCTTCGAACGGGAGGGCATGATGCCCAAGATGACGGCGATGGAAGCGGCGGTGCATGTGTTGCGCAGCGAAGGCGTGGAGGTGGCGTTCGGCGTGCCGGGCGCGGCGATCCTGCCCTTCTACGAGGCGCTGAAGGACAGCGGCATCCGCCATGTGCTGGTGCGGCACGAGGAGGGCGGCACCCATGCCGCCGAGGGCTACACCAGGGCCCGGGCCGGCGCGATCGGCGTCTGCATCGGCACCTCCGGCCCGGCCGGCACCAACATGATCACCGGCCTCTACTCCGCCATCGCGGATTCGATCCCGATCCTGTGCATCACCGGCCAGGCGCCGCGCGCCAAGCTGCACAAGGAGGATTTCCAGGCGGTCGACATCGCCGCCATCGCCCGGCCGGTGACCAAATGGGCGATCACGGTGATGGAGGGCGCCCAGGTGCCCTGGGTGTTCCGCCGCGCCTTCCAGATCATGCGCTCCGACCGGCCCGGCCCGGTCCATATCGACCTGCCGATCGACGTGCAGAAGGAGATCATCGACTACGATCCGGAGACCGATGCGCCGTTGCCGGTGTCGCGCCCGGCGCCGAATCCCAGCGCCATCGCCCGCGCCGTCGACATGCTGCTGGCGGCGGAGAAGCCGCTGATCGTCGCCGGCGGCGGCATCATCAACGCCGAGGCGTCCGACCTGCTGGTCGAGTTCGCCGAGCTGGTCAACGTGCCGGTGGTGCCGACGCTGATGGGCTGGGGCACCATTCCCGACGACCATCCGCTGAATGCCGGCATGGTCGGGCTGCAGACCCAGCACCGCTACGGCAACGCCACCTTCCTGCAGAGCGACGTGGTGCTGGGCATCGGCAACCGCTGGGCCAACCGGCACACCGGGTCGACGGAGGTCTACACCAAGGGCCGCAAATTCATCCATGTCGACATCGAGCCGACCCAGATCGGCCGGGTGTTCTGCCCGGATCTGGGCATCGTCGCCGATGCCGGGCTGGCGCTGGAGGCGCTGATCGCCGAGGCCCGCGGCCGCCGCCTGCCGAAGCGCGACGCCTGGACCGGCGCGGTGCAGGAGCGCAAGCGCACCATGCTGCGCCGGACCGATTTCGACAACACCCCGATCAAGCCGCAGCGGGCGTTCCAGGAGATCAACGCCGCCTTCGGCCGCGACACCCGCTTCGTCACCGCGATCGGCCTGTACCAGATCGCGTCCGGCCAGTTCCAGAAGGTGTACAAGCCGCGCAACTACATCATCTGCGGCCAGGCCGGCCCCCTGGGCTGGGAGGTCTCGGCCTGCACCGGCGCCAAGCTGGCCGACCCGTCGGCCGAGGTGGTCGGCATCGTCGGCGACTATTCGCTGCAGTTCCTGATCGAGGAGCTGGCGGTGGCCGCGCAGTACCGCATCCCCTTTGTGCTGGTGGTGCTGAACAACGCCTATCTCGGCCTGATCCGCCAGGCGGAGCGCGGCTACAACATGGATTACGAGGTCCAGCTCTCGTTCCAGAACATCAACGCGCCGGAGATCGGCGATTACGGCGTCGACCACGTCAAGGCGGCGGAGGCCTTCGGCTGCATCGCCCGCCGGGTGTTCGACCCGGCCGAGATCGGCGAGGCGCTGCAATGGGCGCGGACCCGGGCAACCCAGGCCAGCCTGCCGGTCATGGTCGAGATCATCACCGAGCGGGTGACCAACATCGCCATGGGGCCGGAGATCGACAAGGTCACCGAGTTCGAGGAGATCATCGACCTCGCCCCCACCACGGCCCGCGAGCCGGAAACCGTCTGAGCCCGGAGGCCGCCATGCCGCGCTTTGCCGCCAACCTCACCATGCTGTTCAACGAGCATTCCTTCCTCGACCGCTTCGGCCGCGCTGCCGAGGCCGGCTTCACCGGGGTCGAGTACCTGTTCCCCTACCCCTATCCGAAGGAGGAGCTGGCCGAACGGCTGCAGCGCCACGGCCTGACCCAGGTGCTGCACAACCTGCCGGCCGGCGACTGGGCCAAGGGCGAGCGCGGCATCGCCTGCCTGCCCGACCGCAAGGGCGAGTTCCAGGATGGCGTCGGCCAGGCCATCAACTACGCCACCGCGCTGGGCTGCCGGCAGGTCAACTGCCTGGCCGGCAAGCGGCCGGCGGGCGTGGCCGAGACGGTGCTGGGCGACACGCTGGTCGACAATCTGCGCTTCGCCGCCAAGGCGCTGGGCGGGGCCGGCATCGACCTTCTGGTCGAGCCGATCAACACCCGCGACATCCCGGGCTTCTTCCTCAGCGGATCGCAGCAGACGCTCGACCTGCTCGATGCGGTCGAGGCGCCGAACACCAGGCTGCAATACGACATCTATCACATGCAGGTGATGGAGGGAGATTTGGGGCCGACCTTGCAGGCGCTGATCTCCCGCATCGGCCACATCCAGGTCGCCGACAACCCCGGCCGGCACGAGCCGGGCACCGGCGAGATCCACTATCCCTTCCTGTTCCGCCTGCTCGACGCGCTCGGCTATGCCGGCTGGGTCGGCGCCGAATACGTGCCGCAGGCCGGCACCGAAGCCGGCCTCGGCTGGTTCGCGCCCTACCGGGCCAAGGCCACCGTCGCGGCCTAGACCGTTTGGAAATGCTACTGGCGCGGCCGTCTGACGGCGGTTTCTCCGCTTCCGGTGCTCACGGACTTTAACGTCCGCTGCGCGCCGGTTCTCGAAACCACCGCCAGCCGACTCACGCCAGCGCATTTCGAAACGGCCTATGAGGCACCCGCCTCTCCCATCACAGGAGTTCGTCATGAACGTCGCCTTCATCGGCCTCGGCATCATGGGCCGCCCCATGGCCGGCCACCTGATCGCCGCCGGGCACAGCCTCTTCCTCCATGACATCACCGGCGTGCCGGAGGGGCTGGCCGGCACCGCCGTTCCCTCCGCCGCCGAGGCGGCGCGGCGGGCCGACATCGTCATCACCATGGTGCCGGACACGCCGCATGTGGAGGCCGCGCTGTTCGGCCCCGGCGGCGTCGCCGAGGGGCTGTCGCCCGGCAAGGTCGTGGTCGATATGAGCTCGATCTCGCCGATCGCCACCAAGGGCTTCGCCGAGAAGATCAACGCGCTGGGCTGCGACTATCTCGACGCCCCGGTGTCGGGCGGCGAGGTCGGGGCCAAGGCCGCCAGCCTGACCATCATGGTCGGCGGGCCGCAGGCCGCCTTCGACCGGGTGCGCCCGCTGTTCGAGGCGATGGGCAAGAACGTCACCCTGGTCGGCGGCAATGGCGACGGCCAGACCACCAAGGTCGCCAACCAGATCATCGTCGCCCTGACCATCGAGGCGGTGGCCGAGGCCCTGCTGTTCGCCGCCAAGGCCGGCGCCGATCCGGCCCGGGTGCGGCAGGCGCTGATGGGCGGCTTCGCGGCTTCGCGCATCCTCGAGGTGCATGGCGAGCGCATGATCCAGCGCAACTTCGCCCCAGGCTTCCGCATCGCCCTGCACCAGAAGGACCTGGCCCTGGCGCTGGACGGCGCCAAGGCGCTGAGCGTGCCGCTGCCGAACACCGCGGCGACGCAGCAGTTGCTGCACGCCGCCATCGCCCAGGGCGGCGCCGCCTGGGACCACTCCGCCATCCTCAAGGTGCTGGAGCGCCAGGCCGATTTCGAGATCGCCGCCCCCACGGCGGCGCAGCAGGACGCGGCCTGACACCATCGCCAGGTTGAAGCACTTTCAAATCGCACAACCCCTCCCGCTCCCGCCGCCCGGTGCTAGGCTCCGGACAAACGGGACGGGAGGCGTGCGATGCGGCTGTGGATCAAGGACCCGCTGGCGATCCTGGCGGACGGCGCCGAGCGCGGCGTGGTGGTCGAGGATGGCCGGATCGTCGAGCTGGTGCCGGCGGGACAGGAACCCACGGCGCCGGCCGACAGCGTGTTCGACGCCGGCAGCCATGTCGTCCTGCCCGGGCTGATCAACACCCATCACCATTTCTACCAGACCCTGACCCGCGCTTTGCCGGCGGCGCTGGACCGCGAGCTGTTCCCCTGGCTGCAGGCCCTCTACCCGGTCTGGGCCCGGCTGGACCCGGAGGCGCTGCGCAGCGCCGTCACCGTGGCGATGGCGGAGCTGCTGCTGTCCGGCTGCACCACCATCTCGGACCACCACTACGTCTTCCCGGACGGTCTGGAGCACGCCATCGACATCGAGGTCGAGGTGGCGCGGTCGCTCGGCCTGCGCGCCGTGCTGACCCGTGGCTCGATGAACCTGTCGGTGCGCGACGGCGGCCTGCCGCCGGACAGCGTGGTGCAGGACGAGGACGAGATCCTGGCCGACAGCGAGCGGCTGGTCGCGGCACATCACCAGCCCGGCGACGGCGCCATGGTGCAGATCGCGCTGGCCCCCTGCTCGCCCTTCTCGGTCACCGGGTCGCTGATGCGCCGGACGGCGGAGCTGGCCGAGCGCCACGACGTCCGGCTGCACACCCATCTCGCCGAGACCGAGGACGAGAACCGCTTCTGCGTCGAGACGTTCGGCTGCCGGCCGCTCGACTATCTGGAGGAATGCGGCTGGCTGGGCCCCCGCACCTGGCTGGCGCATGGCGTCCATTTCGACGAGGCCGAGATCGGCCGCATGGCCCGGGCCGGCACGGCGGTGACGCATTGTCCCTGCTCGAACCAGGTGCTGGCCTCCGGCCACTGCCCGGTGCATGGCATGGAGCAGGCGGGCATGAGCGTCGGCCTCGGCGTCGACGGCTCCGCCTCCAATGACGGGTCGAACCTGATGCAGGAGGTGCGCGCCGCCTTCCTGCTGCAGCGGCACCATTACGGCGTCACCAGGATCAGCCACCGCGACGCGCTGCGCTGGGCCACCGCGGGCTCCGCCGCCTGCCTCGGCCGGGCGGATCTCGGTGTGATCGCGCCGGGGAAGCAGGCCGACCTCGCTTTGTTCGCGCTGGACGAGCTGCGCTTCGCCGGCCATGGCGACCCGCTGGCCGCCCTGGTGCTGTGCGGCGCGCACCGGGCCGATTTCGTCATGGTCGGCGGCACCTGGCGAGTTCAGAACGGCGCGATCCCGGGCCTCGATCTGCCCCGGCTGATCCGCAGCCACCAGGCCCTCGCCGCCCGGATGCAGAACGCCCTCTGACTCCAAGTTCCTTGCCGAACAGCCATTCGATTCACTAAAATGTCCATTCGATAGAGTCGAACGGCCGATCGGGAGGTTGGCATGGACGATGTCCTGGAGAGCCGGGTGCGGGCGCGGCTGCCGCAGGATGCGCGGCGCGAGCAGCTGATCGATGCGGCGATCACCGCGATCGCCGAGCACGGCCTGTCGAACGTCACGCTGAGCAAGGTGGCCAGCCTGGCCGGGCTGACCGCCGGCATGGTCAATTTCCACTTCAAGTCGAAGCAGGACCTGCTGCAGGCCACGCTGGCGCGCATGGCCGAGGCCTATCGCGGCCTGTGCGAGAGCGCGGTGGCGGCGGCCGGCCGGGCGCCGGAGGAGGCGCTGATGGCGCTGGTCCGCGCCAGCTTCGACCCGCAGGTGGCGAGCCTGGAGCGGCTGGCGGTGTGGTACGCCTTCTGGGGCGAGAGCCGGGCCCGCGACGACTACATGGCGCTGGTCGGCACCTCCGACCGCGCCTTCTACGAGGCCGTCCACGCGCTGATGGCCGAGCTGGCCGAGCGCGCCGGCGCCCGGATCGAGCTGCGCGCCGCGGCGCTGGGCCTGTGCGGCCTGGTCGACGCGCTGTCGCAGGAGGCGCTGGTGCAGCGCGAGGCCTTCGACTGGGACGACGCGGTCGACACCTGCCGCCGCTATCTGGCCAACCTGTTCCCGGCGGAATTCGCCGCCCCGGCCCGGCTGCGCCTGGTGGCGGAGGCCGAGGCCGACGCGCCCGCTTTGCCGCTGACCCTGCCCGGCTGGACCTATGCCGATCCCGGCATCCATGCCGCCGAGATCGCGCGCGTCCACCGCCCGGCCTGGCATCTCGTGGCGCATGTCTCGGAGCTGCCGAATCCCGGCGACTACGTCACCTTCGAGGCGCTGGGCGAGCGCGCCTTTGTGATCCGCGGCGAGGATGGCGGGGTCCGCGCCTTCCACAATGTCTGCCGGCACCGCGCCCATGCCGTGCTGCAGGGCCGCGACGGCCATTGCAGCGGCCTGATCCGCTGTCCCTACCACGCCTGGTGCTACGCCTGGGACGGTCGGCTGCGCGCCGTGGCGGCGGCGAAGACCTTTCCGGAGATCGACACCGCGGGCCTCGGCCTGCTGCCGCTGGATTGCGAGGTGTTCGCCGGCTTCGTCTTCCTGCGCTTCGCCGGCGGCGGCCTGTCGGTGGCCGAGCGCTATGCCCCCTATGCGGCGGAGCTGGCGGCGCACCGGATCGAGGAGATGGTGCCGATCACCGACTATTGGATCGGCGAGATCGACGCCGACTGGAAGACCATCTGGGACAACTACCTCGAGGATTATCACTTCCCGACCGGCCATCCCAGCCTGTTCGGGCTGATGTCCGGCGCCTATGACCGCGAGCCGGACGACGCCACCCGCACCATCCGCCTGAGCCACGCGCTGCGCCGCGATCCGGATGGTGGCTGGTCGACCCGCGCCTATGCCCGGGCCCTGCCCGACGTGCCGCATCTGCCGGAGGCGCTGAAGCGGCGCTGGACCTACCTGTTCCTGTATCCGGCGGTGTCGCTGGAGCTGTACCCGGACATGCTGGACTATTTCCACATCCTGCCGGCCGGCCCCGGCCGGTCGATCCTGCGCTGGCGCGCCTATGCCCGGCCGGACGACCGCCGCGCCATGCGGCTGACGCGGCGGCTGAACCTGCGGGTGAACAACCGGGTGCATGACGAGGATGCGGCGCTGATCCGCTCGGTCCAGCAGGGCCTGTCCGGCTCGGCCTATGGCTGCGGCGTGCTGGGCGAGAAGGAGATCAACCTCCGTGCCTTCCAGGGCTGGATCCGCCGGGACGTGCCGGAGGCCGGGCAGACGCGATAGGGTCATCGTCGCCTTGACAGATCCAGGTCGGCGGCCTTATTGAACCATCTGGTTGTTCAACCAGTCGGTTCAGCACGTGTCGACGGATCCCCTCAGCCTCACCTTGGCGGCGCTCGCCGACCCCACCCGCCGGGCCATCCTGGCGCGGCTGGCCCAAGGCGAGGCTTCGGTCACCGAGCTCGGCGCCCCCTTCGCCATGAGCCTCACCGCCGTGTCCAAGCACCTGAAGGTGCTGGAGCGGGCCGGGCTGGTGGCGCGCAGCCGCACGGCGCAGTGGCGGCCCTGCCGGCTGCAGGCCGGGCCGCTGAAGGAGATCGCCGACTGGGTCGAGGGCTACCGCCCGTTCTGGGATGCCGGCTTCGACCGGCTGGACGCCTATCTGCGCCAACTGCAAGGCAAGGACACCGACGATGACCGCACCCAGTGATAGCGCCACTCTGGAGGCAGGGCCGGAGCTGGTCATCACCCGCATCTTCGACGCGCCGCGCAGCCTGGTGTTCAAGGCCTGGACCCAGCCCGAGCATCTGGTGCGCTGGCTGGGGCCGAAGGATTTTTCCGCCTCCGCGGTGCGGCTCGATGTCCGGCCGGGCGGCACCTGGAGCGCGGTCATCACCTCGCCCGAGGGCAAGGACTACGGCATGGCGGGTGTCTATCGCGAGATCGCGCCGCCGGAGCGGCTGGTCTTCACCTTCGCCTGGGACGAGGACAAGGCGGAGCAGATGCTGATCGCCCTGACCTTCCGGGACCGCGACGGCAAGACCGAGATGACCTTCCGCCAGACCGGCTTCCGCTCGGTGGAGAGCCGCGACAGTCATCGCGGCGGCTGGAACGAGTGCTTCGACCGGCTGCCGGCCTTCCTGGCGCAGGCCTGAACCATCGGGAGAGGAAGCGCGATGAAACGCACCTATCACGGCAGCTGCCATTGCGGCGCCGTGCGCTTCGACTGCGACGCCGACCTGGCGGCCGGCACCAGCCGCTGTAACTGCTCGATCTGCGGCAAGGGTCGGTTCTGGAAGGCGATCGTGAAGGCGCCGGACTTCCGCCTGCTGCAGGGCGAGGAGGCGCTGTCGGACTACCGGTTCGACGGCGCCGCGGGCGGCACCATCCATCACCTGTTCTGCCGCCGCTGCGGCGTCAAGCCGTTCGGGCGCGGCCATATGGAGGCGCTGGGCGGCACCTTTTACGGCGTCAACATCGCCTGCCTGGACGATGTGACGGCCGAGGAGCTGGCCGGGCTGCCAATCCAGTACGAGGACGGCCGTGCCGACCATTGGGACAGAGCGCCGGCGGAGACGCGCCACCTGTAAGAGACCGTCTGTAAATGCTACTGGTGCGGCCGTCTGACGGCGGTTTCTGCGCTTCCGGTGCTCACGGACCCAAACGTCCGCTGCGCGCCGGTTCTCGAAACCACCGCCAGCCGACTCACACCAGCGCATTTCCAAACGGTCTCTAAGGCCGCGCGACTCCGCCGCAGCCTGTCGTCAGTAGGCCGGCGTCACGACCGTGGTGCGGGGCGGTGGCGTCACCACCGTCGCCGTCGGCGCCGGCTGGGTGACGATGGTGGTATCCGGCTTGTCAGGGGTGTTGTTCACCGTGCAGGCGGCCAGCAGCGGCAGCCCGAGAAGCGCGACGGCTAGGATCGTGGAGCGCATATCCTATCCTTCCATTCCGTGAAGCGGGGTGTCTCGACACCGCGCTCAGACAGCAACAGGACGATCTGGCGTCCCGTTCCCGAAGGCGCGGAGCAGGCCGGCACGGCGGCCCGGGAAGCGGACGCCGCGATAGACGCCCTGGCGGCCGGAGCCGTGGGGCTGCCGTGCCGGTCTCAGCGGGCCGGCCTCAGTAGGCCGGTGTCAGCACCGTCGTGCGCGGCGGCGTGACATAGGTGGTGCCCGGGGTGGTTACCACGGTCGGGGCCGGCTGAGTGATCACGGCAGCCGGGGCCGGCTGCGTGACCACGGTGGTCGGCCGGTCGGGCCCGGGGTTGTTCACCGTGCAGGCGGCAGCCAGCAGCGACAGGCCCGTCAGGGCGAAAGCCGCGGAAATCGAACGCATCTCACGTCCTCCAGTGCAGTGAAGCGACCCGGATCGAGGCCGCAACGCACACCCAATGGGACGAAACGGGCGTGGGTTCCTTGAACCGCATTTACGCAAAAATCGATGGTGATCTTTATGCCGATCCGCCCCCGGCCGCGGCACGGCGGCTGTCGCGGGCCTTGCGGGCGTCGCGGCGGTTCAGGATCACGGCGCTGGCGATGACGAAGCTGGCCACCACCAGGATGATGATCGTCGCCAGGGCGTTGATGTCCGGCGTCAGGCCGAGCCGGACCTTGGAGAAGATCAGCATCGGCAGGGTGTTGGCGCCCGGGCCAGAGGTGAAGGTGGCGATCACCAGGTCGTCCAGCGACAGGGTGAAGGCCAGGAGCCAGCCCGACACCATGGCCGGCGCCAGCAGCGGCAGGGTGATGTCGACCATCACCTGCCAGGGCCGGCTGCCGAGATCGGCCGCCGCCTCCTCGATCGAGGAATCCATGTCGGCCAGGCGCGACTGCACCACCACGGCGACATAGGCCATGCAGAAGGTGACATGGGCGATGGTGATGGTCATGGCGCCGCGGCCGGACGGCCAGCCGAAGCTGTCCTCCAGCGCCACGAACAACAGCAGCAGGGACAGGCCGGTGATCACCTCGGGCATCACCAGCGGCGCCGTGACCATGCCGGCCAGCAGGAGCCGGCCGCGGAACCGGCCGAACCGCGCCAGGGCGATACCGGCCATGGTGCCGAGCGCGGTGGCGACGGTGGCCGAGACCGCGGCGATCTGCAGGCTCAGCAGCGCCGCGTCGACCACCTGCCGGTTGCCCCACAGCGCCACGTACCATCTGGTCGAGAAGCCGCCCCAGATCGTCGCCAGCCGCGATGCGTTGAACGAGAACACGATCATCGAGGCGATCGGCCCGTAGAAGAACACGAAGCCGGCCACCAGCCAGAGGGTGAGGAAGCGGGACCGGCCCCTCATGCCTCCCCTCCCCGCGCCTGGCGGTTCTGGAACCACAGGATCGGCAGCACCAGGACCATGAGCAGCACCACCGCCACGGCGGAGGCCACCGGCCAGTCGCGGTTCGAATAGAACTCGGCGAACAGCACCTGGCCGATCATCGGGCTGGACGGGTTGCCGAGCAGCGCCGGGATCACGTATTCGCCGGTCGCCGGGATGAACACCAGCAGCGACCCGGCGACGATGCCGGGCAGCGACAGCGGCAGGGTGACGTCGAGGAACACCCGCCAGGGCCGGGAGCCAAGGTCCATCGCCGCCTCGACCAGGCTCCGGTCCAGCCTCTCCAGCGTCACGTAGAGCGGCAGGATCATGAAGGGCAGGTAGGAGTAGACGATGCCGAGATAGACCGCGAAGTCGGTGTTCATCATCTCGATCGGCTGGTCGAGGATGCCGCTCCAGACCAGGAATCCGTTGAGGATGCCCTGCTTGTTGAGGAGCCCCATCCAGGCATAGATGCGCAGCAGGAACGAGGTCCAGAACGGCAGGATCACGAACAGCAGCAGGATGTTGCGCGCGCTCGGCGAGGACCGGGCGATGCCGTAGGCGATCGGATAGCCGCAGACCAGGCACAAAGCGGTCGAGATCAGCGCGATCTTGACCGAGTTCAGATAGCCCGCGAGGTAGAGCCAGTCCTGGGTCAGGAACACGTAGTTGCGCAGCGAGGCGGTGATGGTGGGCCACGCCCCCTCGCCCCATTCCAGCAGCGCCGAATAGGGCGGCCGGCCGACGATGCTCTGGGCCAGGCTGATCTTCAGCACGATCAGGAACGGCACCAGGAAGAACAACACCAGCCAGACCGTGGGCACGCCGATGATCAGGCCGCGCCAGGCGTCGCCGACCCGGCGCAGGGCCCGGACCAGGAGCGGCCGGGCCGGACGAGCGCCCCCAGGGTCTGGCACCGCGGTCATTCGGTCAGCAGCAGCGCCGCGGCGGGGGACCAGGACAGCCAGACCCGGTCGTCCCAGTCGACCGGCCGGTCCTCCTCCCGCCCGCGGCGCTCGTTCTGCCGGCTGACCGAGACCAGCCTGCCGTTGCCGAGTTGCACCCGGAACAGCGAGCGGTCGCCGAAATAGCCGAGGTCGTAGACCATGCCCTGCAGCGTGTTGGCGGCACCCTGCGGCGGCTCGCGCCCGATCGCGATCTTCTCCGGCCGCACCGCGACCGAAACCGGCGTGCCCGGCGCCACCGCCCCGGCATGGACCACCACCAGCGGCCCGGCCTGCTCGGTCGCCACCGTCACGCGCCCGTCGGCCGCGCTCTCCACCTTGCCCTCGAACAGGTTGATCGAGCCGATGAAATCCGCCGAGAAGCGGCAGTTCGGATATTCGTAGATGTCGGTCGGCGTGCCGGTCTGCACGATCCGGCCGCGATTCATCACCGCGATCCGGGTCGATAGCGCCATCGCCTCCTCCTGGTCGTGGGTGACGACGATGAAGGTGACGCCGACCTGGTACTGGATATTCATCAGCTCGAACTGGGTCTGCTCGCGCAGCTTCTTGTCGAGCGCAGCCAGCGGCTCGTCGAGCAGCAAAAGTTTCGGCTTCTTCGCCAGGGCCCGGGCCAGGGCGACGCGCTGGCGCTGGCCGCCGGACAGCTGGTGCGGCTTGCGCGGGCCGAAGCCCTGCAGCTGCACCAGCTCCAAGAGCTCGGTCACCCGGTCGCGCCGCTCGGCCGGGGTCATCGCCTCATGCTTCAGCCCGTAACCGATGTTCTTCTCCACGCTCATATGCGGGAACAGGGCGTAGGATTGGAACATCATGTTGACCGGCCGTTCATAGGGCGGCGTCCGGGTCACGTCCTGGCCGTCGATCAGGATGCGGCCGGCGCTCGGCGTCTCGAAGCCGGCGAGCATGCGCAGCAGCGTGGTCTTGCCGCAGCCGGAGCCGCCGAGCAGGCAGAACAGTTCCTTGCGGTGGATCTCGAGGTCGACCGCATCGACCGCGGTGAAGTCGGCGAATTTCTTGGTCAGCCCTTCGATCCGGAGGATCGGCCTGGCCTGCGGATCGAGCCAGGGTCGGTCCTTGGTGTCCGGATAGCGCTCGGCGGTGGGCATCTGCGCCGGCGCCGCCCTACTGCCCGGCCTTGATCTGGCTCCAGGCCCGGGTGCGCAGCCGCAGCGCCTCCTGCGGCAGGTCGGCCGGCACGTAGAGCTTCGCCCGCGTCGCCGCGTCCGGGTAGATCGCCGGGTTCTCCAGGATCTCCTTGTTGACGTATTGCGCCGCCGCCTTGTTGGCGTTGGCGTAATTGGTGAAGTTGCTGGCAGCGGCGATCACCTGCGGCCGCAGCATGTAGTTGATGAAGATCAGCGCGTTCTCCGGGTGCGGCGCGTCGGACGGGACCAGCCAGCCGTCGAACCAGGCCGGGCCGCCGCTGTCGGGCACCGAATAGGCCAGGTTGATCTTCACCCCCGCCTCCTCCGCCCGGCTGGCGGCGGTGGCATAGTCGCCGGACCAGGAGAAGGCCAGGCACAGCTCCTGGTTCGGCAGCTGGTTCAGGTAGTTGGCGGAATCCACCGCCTTGACATATTGCCGGATCGGCTTGAACAGCGCCGCCACGGCCTCGTAATCCTCCGCCTTCTGCGAGTTCGGGTCGCGGTGCAGGTAGGACAGCGCCATCGGGATCATGTCGGTCGGCGATTCCAGGATCGAGATGCCGCAATCCGCCCATTTCGCCGCCAGCTCGGGCTTGAACAGCATGTCGAGCGAGGTGACCGGCGCGTCGGCCATCCGCTGCTTGATCATGTCGACATTGTAGGCGAAGCCGGCCGTGCCCCACATGTAGGGCACGAAGTATTCGTTGCCCGGGTCGTGGCCGGCGACGACCTTCAGGATCTCGGGGTCGAGATTGCCGTAGTCGCTCAGCTTCGACTTGTCGATCTTCCTGAACACCCCGGCCTTGACCAGGGGCGGGATCAGATGGGAGCCGTGCAGGACGACGTCGTAGCCGGAGCTGCCGGCCATCATCTTGGCGTCGACGGTCTCGGACGCGTCATAGGTGTCGTAGATCACCTTGATGCCGGTCTCGGCCTCGAAATCCTGGATCGTGGTCTCGCCGATATAATCGACCCAGTTGTAGACGTTGACGACCTTCTCCTCCTGGGCCTGCGCCGCGCTGGCGCCGAGGAGGATGGCGGCCGCGGCCAGCAGCCGGATGGGCCGGGGGGAACACGTCATCGTCTGGCTCCCAATGTCGCCTCGCCTGCCGGCCGATCTTCTGCATGCCGCGGCCGTCGGCGTCTCTATTGAGAGCCCGCTTCGCCGGATTTCTCCAGTGGAATTTTAAGGAATCTTTACGGCCCGATCGTGCCCTTCAGCCCGCGCTTCAAGAGGCCGCCGGCGATGATCAGCCGCTGGATCTCGCTGGTGCCCTCCCAGATCCGGTCGACCCTGACCTCGCGATAGAACCGCTCGGCCACATTCTCGCGCATGTAGCCGCGGCCGCCGAAGATCTGCACCGCCCGGTCGGCGACCCGGCCGGCCATCTCCGACGCCAGCAGCTTGGCCACCGAGCAGCGGATGTGCAGCGCCTTGACGTCGAGGCCGCGGTCATGTGCGTCCGCCGCCTCATAGGTCACCAGCCGCGCGGCGTGCAGCTCGGCGACGCTGTCGGCCAGCATCGCCTGGACCAGCTGGAACCGGGCCATCGGCTCACCGCCGATCCTGCGCTCCGCCGCGAACGCCGTCGCCGCCTCGATCAGCCGTTCGGCCGCGCCGCAGCAGCGCGCCGCGATCATCAGCCGCTCGCGCCGGAACCAGGCATGGATGAAGCCCATCCCCTGCCCCTCGGCGCCGATCCGGTTCGCCGCCGGCACCCGCACCCGGTCGAAGCGCAGGATCGGATGGTGGTGGCGGTAGCTGTGGGTGTAGGCCGGGCTGCGCACCGTGCTCAGCCCCCCGGCCGGCATCTCGACGAAGAACAGGGCATGGCCGCCATCGGCTTCCCCGCCGCGGACCTTGGCCTGGACGATCACCGTGTTGGCCAGGTTGGCGCTGGTGACGTGCCATTTCTCGCCGTCGATGACGTAAAAGTCGCCGTCGCGCCGCGCCGTGGTGGCGATGTCGTCGACATCGGAGCCGGCGCCCTCCTCCGTCACCGCGGTGCAGATGTGCCGCTCGCCCCGCATCAGCGGCAGGATGAAGCGGTCGATCTGCTCCGGCGAGCAGGCCTCGAACATCCAGGACTGCGCCTCGCCATAGCACCAGGCCAGCGCGTTGGTGACCCGGCCGGTCTGCTCCGCGATCGCCACCTGGTCGAGCAGCGGCAGCTGCAGCCCGCCATGGCGCTTCGGCGCGTCGATCCGCGGCAGGCCGAGCTCGAGCGCCAGCCGCTCGTGCCGGGCCGCCACCTCGGCCGGGATCTCGCCGCCGGCAAGCTCGGCCCGCTCCTCCCACGGGATCAGCTCGGCCTCGACGAAGCGGCGGATTTTGTCCTGCCAGTCGCGGGCGCTGTCGGGGAGCGTGAAGCTCATGGCGTGCCTCTCAGGGCCGTATTGGCCCGTCCCGGGTGAAATGCCGGGGGAAGACCGAGACCAGCATCTCGACCGCGCAGGCCCGGGCGTCCTCGCGGCCGAACTCCTTCGGCCCCATCATCACATGCAGCCACAGCCCCTCCAGCAGCCCGTTCAGGCTGCGCGCCAGGAGGTCCGGTGACTGCCCCGCCGCCGCCAGCTCGCGGCAGAGGTTGAGCAGGGTCAGGTGGTAGTCCTGGTCGTTGGCGCTGCACAAAGCGCGGTAATGCGGCCGGGTCTTGGCCTCGCCCCAGAAGGCGCACCAGGCGGCGATCTTCCTCGGATTGCAGATCTTCCGGTCGAAATCGGCCAGGACCAGCGCCCACAGCTTCTCCGCCGCGGCCGGCCCGGCCTCGTGCAAAGCGCGGCGCCAATGGGCGCGGTACTCGTCGGAGAGATACCGCAGCGTCTCGACGAGCAGCTTCTCCTTGCTCTCGAAATGGAAGTTGACGATGCCGCGCGACAGGCCGGCGCCGTCCGCGACCACGGCCATCGTCGTCTCCTCGTAGCCGCGCTTGGCGATGGCGTCGATCGTCGCCTCGATCAGCTCCTGCCGCCGCAGCTCCTTCGACTGACGCCGCCCCCCATTCACCTTTCTCGCGGCCTGGCCTTCGGCCATCGGCTTCCCCCTGAAATCTCCATAAAAGCCTAGCATCGGCGCGGGTCTCTGGAAAGATGCTGAATGAACATCCAGCAAGCTTTTAATTGAACGTTCATTCAACACGATGGACAGAAACGGCTCCGCCATGCCATCCTGAGTCCCGAAATTGCGGCCCCAGAACCGCCGGACCAACGACACAAGGACCCGCTGCCATGACCCGCAGCCTGGCGCGCAGCAACGCGCAATTCCGTCGGGCGTCGACCCGCCTGCCCCTCGGCGTCGCCTCCAACTTCCGCTACTGGGGCGACGACCGGACCATCTATGTGAAGCGCGGCCGCGGTGGCCGGATCTGGGACCTCGACGACAACGCCTATGTCGACTACCGGCTCGGCTACGGCCCGGCGATCCTGGGCTATGCCGACCCGCGGGTGGACGAGGCGGCGCGGCAGAGCATGGACATCGGCGGCGTCTTCGCGTTGTCGACCGAGCGCGAATTCACCGTGGCCGAGCGCATCGCCAGGATGATGCCGGCGGCGGAGCTGGTGCGCTTCTCCAACTCCGGCACCGAGGCGGTGATGGCGGCGCTGCGCCTGGCCCGCGCCCACACCGGCAAGGACTCCTACGTGCTGGTCGAGGGCAGCTATCATGGGCTGTTCGATGCGGCGATGTGGCTGGTGGCGCTGGACGACTGGGACCCGCGGCGGACCGACCGCGACCCGCCGGTGATGCCCTATTCCCAGGGCGTGCCGGAGGCGGTGCGGCCGCTGGTCCACCTGACCCCGATGAACGACGCCAACCGGCTGGAGGACCTGCTGCGCCGCCGCTCGCACGAGATCGCGGCGATGCTGATCGAGCCGATCATGGGCAATTGCTGCGGCATCACCGCCGATGTCGCCTATGTCCGCGCCGTGCGCGAGCTGTGCGACCGCTACGGCGTGCTGCTGATCATCGACGAGGTGAAGTCGGGCTTCCGCGTCGCCCGCGGCGGCACGCAGGAGCTGATGGGCGTCAAGGCCGACATCACCACCATGGCCAAGGCGATGGCCAACGGCTATCCGATCGCGGCCATCGGCGGGCGCGAGGACATCATGCGCCGCTACGGCCGCGGCGTCGCCCATGGCGGCACCTACACCGCCCATTCCGTGGCGCTGGCCGCGGCCGAGCGGACGCTGCAGATCCTGGACGAGACCCCGGCGCTGGACAGCATCGCCGCCTATGGCCGCCGGCTGCAGGCCGGGATCAAGCGGATCCTGGATGCCCGCGGCGTGGTCCATTGCTTCGCCGGCCACCCGTCGATGGGCGGGCTGTTCTTCGCCCCGACGCCGCCGCGCGACTACCGCGACTGGAAGCGCTCCGACTACAGCTTCTACGACGCGCTGGCCCGCGAGCTGCACGAGGAGGGCGTGCTGTGCGAGCCGGATTCGCGCGAGCCCTGGTTCATCTGCGAGGCGCATGACGACGCCTGCCTGGCCGACACCCTGGCCGGCTTCGAGCGCGCCGTCGATCGCACCCTGGACAAGGGCGGCGACGACGCGAAGCGAGCCGTGGCACAGTAGGCGCGGGACCGGGGGGACCGCGCCCATGAAGACCTGGGACGTCATCGTCGTCGGGGCCGGGCACAACGGCCTGGTGGCGGCCGGCTACCTGGCCCGCGCCGGGCTCGAGGTGCTGGTGCTGGAGAAGAACGACTGGGTCGGCGGCGCCGCGGTCAGCCGGTCGCTGCATCCGGGCATCCTCTATTCCAACTGCTCCTATGTCTGCAGCCTGCTGCGGCCGGAGATCATGCGCGACCTGGAGCTGCCGCGGCACGGGCTGCAGGTCATCCCCTATGAGGGCGGCGCCGTGTTCACCCGCGACGGCGACGCGCTGGCGACCTACCGCCAGCACGACGCCCACCGGCGCGAGATCCAGCGTTTCTCGCTGCGCGACGCCGAGGCCTATGACCGCTATTCCGCCGACGTCACCCGGCAGTGCCGCTTCATCCGCCCGTTGCTGCTGCGCACCCCGCCGGACCCGGCGTCGCTGCGGCCGCGCGACCTGCAGGAGCTGCTGTATCTCGGCCGCAAGTTCCACGACCTGACCGAGACCGAGATGGCCGACACCATCCGGTTCTGGACCATGAGCATCGCCGAGTTCCTGGACGAGTATTTCGAGAGCGAGGTGGTGAAGGCCGGCTTCGCCCTGTCCGGCATCATCGGCACCGCGCTCGGCCCGTGCTCGCCCGGCTCGGCCTATGTGCTGCTGCACCACTATATGGGCGATGTCGACGGCGCCACCGGGGCCTGGGGCTTCGCCCGCGGCGGCATGGGCGCCATCACCCAGGCCATGGCCGGGTCGCTGCGCGCGGCCAAGGGCGAGATCCGCACCGGCGCAGCGGTCGAACGCATCCTGATCGAGAACGGCAAGGCCGCCGGCGTGGTGCTGGCGGGCGGCGAGGAGATCCGCGCCCGGCAGGTCGTCTCCAACCTCGACGTCAAGCGCACCTTCCTGACCTTGCTGGAGGAGCGGGAACTGCCGGCGCCGTTCGTCAAGCGGGTGCGGAACTTCAAGATCCGCGGCTCCTCCGGCAAGGTGAACATCGCGCTGGACGCCCTGCCCCGCTTCCCGGCGCTGCCCGAGGGGTCGCCCTGCCTGCGCGGCGACATGCACTTCACCGACAGCGTCGAACGGATGGAGCGCGGCTATGACGACTGGAAGGCCGGGCGCTGGTCGGCCGACCCGTTCCTGGACATGATGATCCCGACCACGCTGGACCCGACCATGGCGCCGCCGGGCCAGCACTTCATGAGCTGCTTCGTGCAGTACTGCCCGCCCAAGGTCGAGGGGCGCGACTGGACCGACGCCGACCGCGACGCCTTCGGCAAGACCGTGATCGACCAGATCGCCGACTACGCGCCCGGCTTCCGCGACCTGATCCTGCATGCCGAGATCCGCACCCCGCGCGAGCTGGAGGCCGAGGTCGGGCTGACCGAGGGCAACATCTTCCAGGGCGAGCTGACCTTCGACCAGATCCTGTTCAACCGGCCGGTGCCCGGCTATGCCCAGTACCGGTCGCCGGTGGCGGGGCTGTACATGTGCGGCTCCTCGACCCATCCCGGCGGCGGGGTGATGGGCGCGCCGGGCCGCAACGCGGCGTCGGAGATCCTGCGCGACCTGAAGCGCAAGCCCGCCGTGATGAGCGACGCCTATGACGTCCTGTGACGCCATCGTCATCGGCGGCGGCCACAACGGCCTGGTCTGCGCCGCGCTGCTGGCGCGGAAGGGCCGCAAGGTGGTGCTGCTGGAGGCGGCCGAAGAGATCGGCGGCGCCGCCCGGACGGTGGAGTTCGCGCCGGGCTTCCACGTCTCCCATGTCGCGCATGTGCTGAACCAGCTGCATCCGGAGGTGATCCGGGCGCTGGACCTCAAGCGGCACGGCCTGACCCTGGCCGCCACCAACATCCCGACCACGGCGCTGTCGGTCGAGGGTCGTCCTCTCACCCTGCACGGCGCGTTCGGCGAGCGGCTGGCGGGCGAGCTGCCGGCCGGAGAGGCCGAGGCCTGGGCGGCGCTGCGGGCCCGGCTGCTGCGCTTCGCCGGCGCGCTGCGGCCGTTCCTGACCCAGGTGCCGCCCCGGCTGCGCGGCGGCGGCCGCGGCGACGCCCTGGCGCTGGGCAAGCTCGGCTGGGCGATCCGCCGGCTGGGTCGCGAGGAGATGCGCGAATTCTTGCGCATGATCCTGATGGACGTGGCCGATGTGCTGGAGGAGGAGCTGTCGGACCCGCGGCTGATGGGCGCCGTCGCCTTCGACGCGGTGCTGGGCACCCATCTCGGCCCGCGCTCCCCGACCTCGCTGCTGGCGCTGCTGCACCGGCTGGCCGGACAGGCCGACGGCGTGCCGGCGGCGCTGGCCCTGCCGAAGGGCGGTATGGGCACGGTCGCCGCCGCCATCGCCGCCGCGGCCCGGGCCACCGGGGTCGAGATCCGCACCGGGGCGCCGGTGGCGAAGATCCTGGTCGAGGCCGACCGCGCCGTCGGCGTCGCCCTGGCGGAGGGGGCGGAGATCCGGGCGCCGGTCGTCGTCTCCGGCGCCAATCCGCGCACGACCTTCCTGGATCTGCTCGGCCCGCGGGTGCTGGATGCCGGCTTCGTCCGCCGCATCGGCCATGTCCGGATGCGCGGCAATGCCGCCAAGCTGCATTTGGCGCTGGACGGGCTGCCCGAAGGGCTGGCCCCGGCGCTGCTGGCCGGACGGCTGGTGGTGGCGCCGGGCATCGACGCGGTCGAGGCCGCGTTCAACCCGGCGAAATACGGCGAGGCCTCGCCCGAGCCGGTGCTGGAGGCGGTGATCCCGTCCCTGACCGACCCGTCGCTGGCTCCCGCCGGCAAGCATGTGATGTCGGTGGTGGCGCAATACGCCCCGGCCGAACTGCGCGGCGGCTGGGAGGCCGGCGGCCCGGCCTTCCGCGACAGCATTCTGAAGGGGCTGGAGCGGCACCTGCCCGGCCTGTCGGCGCGGGTGCTGGCGGCGGAGCTGCTGACCCCGGCCGACCTGGAGGCGCGCTACCGCATGCCCGGCGGCCACTGGCACCATGGCGAGCTGGCGGTCGACCAGTTGATGATGCTGCGCCCGGTGCATGGCGCCGGCCAGTACGCGACGCCGGTGCCGGGCCTGTATCTGTGCGGTGCCGGCAGCCATCCCGGCGGCGGGGTGATGGGCGCCGCCGGCCTGAACGCCGCGCGGAAAATCCTGGCGGAGGCCCGCTGACATGCGCCGCCCCCTGCCCCGCGACCATTTCCGCCGGCCGCTGCTGCAGTCGCCGTTCCACCCGCGCCTGGCCGGGCTGATGCAGGCCGAGGACTGGTACAATTGGGGCGGCTATGTCTCCGCCCGCACCATCCGCGACGCCGAGCAGGAATACTTCGCCATCCGCAACGCCGCGTCGCTGTTCGACCTGACGCCGATGGTGAAGTACCGCATCGCCGGCCCTGAGGCCGAGGCCTTCCTGGACCGGCTAACCGTGCGCGACGTGTCGCGGCTGGCGGTCGGCCGGGTGCACTACACCTGCTGGTGCGACGACGAGGGCCATGTGCTGGATGACGGCACCCTGTTCCGCCTGGGCCCGGCCGAGTTCCGGCTGTGCTGCCAGGAGCGGCACCTGAACTGGCTGCTCGACTCCGCGATCGGCTTCGACGTGGAGGTGGTGGAGGAGACCGAGCAGGTGGCCGCCCTGGCCCTGCAGGGCCCGACCAGCCGGGCGCTGCTGACCCGCGCTGGCTTCGACGGCATCGAGACGCTGAAGCCGTTCCAGATCCGCGATGTCCACCTCGACGAGGGCCGGGTCACCGTGTCCCGCACCGGCTTCACCGGCGACCTGGGCTACGAGCTGTTCGCCGAGCCCGAGGCGGCGCCGGCGCTGTGGGACCGGCTGTGGGCGGCCGGCCCCTGGCACGGGCTGCAGGCGATCGGCTTCGAGGCCCTGGACCTGGCGCGGCTGGAGGCCGGCTTCATCATCGCCAACAGCGACTTCATCACCGCCGAGACCGCGATCCGGGTCGACCGCCGCCGCACCCCGGACGAGATCGGCCTGGGCTGGCTGGTCGACGAGAAGAAGGCGGCCTACTGGACCGGCAAGCGCGCGATCCTGGCCCAGCGCCGCGACCGGTCGGCCCGCTGGTGCCTGGTCGGGCTGGACATCGACGGCAACGTCCCGGCCGACCACGCCATCGTCTACCACAAGGGCAAGGCCGAGGCCGGCCAGATCAGCGCCGCCGCCTGGTCGCCCTCGGCCAAGCGCAACATCGCCCTGGCCTCGCTGCGCCGGCCCTATGGCGACACGGTGAAGGATGATCTCTGGGTCGAGATCTATGCCCTGCGCGAGCTGGTCTATCACAAGCTGATGGTGCGGGCCCGGGTGGCCGAGCGGCCCTTCTACGACCCGCCGCGGCGCCGGGCCACGCCGCCGGCCGAGACCTGATATGCCCCACAGGCTGGACCCGCTGCTGCGCCCCCGCTCGATCGCGGTGGTCGGCGCCAGCGCGCGGCCCGGGTCGGTCGGCGAGGTGATGCTGCGCCAACTGGTCGAGGGCGGTTTCGCCGGCCCGGTGCATCCGGTCAACCCGAAGGGCGGGACACTGGCGGGCCGGACCTGCCTGCCGGCGGTCGGCGACCTGCCGGAGTCGGTGGAGCACGCCGCCTTCTGCCTCGGCGACGAGACCATCGCCGAAGCCTTCGCCGCGGCGCTGCGGCATGGGGTGAAGGCCGCGACCATCGTCGCCCCGCTGGCCGACCCCGCCCTGCGCGACCGCATCCGGGCCATGGTGCTGGAGGCCGGGGTGGTGCTGTGCGGCGGCAACGGCATGGGCTTCTACAACTTCACCGACCGGGTCCGACTGTGCGGCTTCGCCACCCGGCCGGACCATATCCCCGGCGGCGCCGTGCTGCTGACCCATTCCGGGTCGCTGTTCACCGCCCTGGTCGATGCCGAGGCGCGGATCGACTACGCCCTCGCCGTCTCCTCCGGCCAGGAGCTGACCACCAGCCTGGCCGATTATCTCGACTTCGCCCTGGACCAGCCGGAGACCCGCGTGGTCGGGCTGTTCCTGGAGGCCGCGCGCGATCCCGAGCGCTTCGTTGCGGCCCTGGCCAGGGCCAAGGCCCTCGGCGTGCCGGTCATCGCGCTGAAGGTCGGCCGGACGCGGGAAAGCGCGGCCCTGGCGCTGAGCCATTCCGGCGCCATCGCCGGCGACCACGCCGCCTACGACGCCCTGTTCGAGCGCTTTGCCGTCGGCCAGGTGCGGTCGGTGGACGAGCTGGCGGCGGCGATGATGCTGCTGCCGGCCGCGCTCGGCCCCGGCGGCCTGGCCAGCACCCATGACAGCGGCGGCGAGCGCGGCCTGATGGTCGACTTGGCGGCGGCGGCCGGGGTGCGCTTCGCCGGCCTGTCCCCCGAGACGGTGGCCCGGCTTGAGGCGGCGCTGGATCCCGGCCTGCCGCCGGTCAACCCGCTCGACCATTGGGGCACCGGGCGCAACTACCCGGCCGATTTCGAGGCCTGCTTCCAGGCGCTGATGGCCGACCCGGACACCGCGCTGGGCGCCCTGACGCTGGACCGCTCGGTCGGCGGCATCGTCACGCCGCTCTATCTCGACATCGCACACCGGGCCCGGGCTACCAGCGGCAAGCCGGTCGTGATCGTCTCGAACCACCAGGGCAGCGGCAGCGACCCGGCGGCCGTGGCCTCGACCCGCGCCGGCGTGCCGGTGCTGGACGGGGTGCCGGCCTTCCTGCGTGCCTGCCGCCTGGCCTTCGACCGGCGCGACGCCGCCGCCCGGCCGCCGATGCACCCACCCCGCGCGCCGGAGACGGTGGTAGAGCGCTGGCGGGCTCGGCTGGCCGACGGACACCCCGTCTCCGAGGCCGAGGCGCTGCGCCTGCTCGCCGATTTCGGGCTGACCGTCACGCCCTGCGCCATGGCCAGGGACGAATCCGAGGCGGTCGAGGCCGCCATTCGCATCGGCTTCCCGGTGGCGCTGAAGACCGCCGGCGCGGCGCACAAAAGCGATGTCGACGGGGTGCGGCTGGGCTTGGCCGATGCCGTGGCGCTGCGCCAGGCCCATCGCGAGTTGGCCGTGCGGCTGGGCCCGCGCGTCCTGGTGGCGCGGATGGTCCGGGACAAGGGCGTCGAGATGCTGTTGGGGCTGCAGCGCGACCCGGATTTCGGGCCGGTGGTGGTGATCGGCTTCGGCGGCATCCATGCCGAGATCCTGCAGGACGCCGCCTTCGCCCTGCCGCCCTTCGATGCCGCCGAGGCCCGGCGGCTGATCGACCGGCTGCGGCTGCGGCCGCTGCTGGACGGCGCCCGCGGCGCCCCGGCCGCCGACATCGACGCCCTGGCCGAGGCGGCAGCGCGCTTCTCCGCCCTCGCCGCCGCGCTGGGCGACCTGGTCGAGGCGATCGACGTCAACCCGATCCTGGTCCTGCCCCACGGCGCCATCGCCGTCGACGCGCTGGTCGTGGGGCGATGCCCCTGAGGAGAGGTATCGACGGCCGGCTCAGCCTCGGCTCACCAGCGATGGCGACCCCGGCCGCGATGGCCCCAGCCGTCGTTGCGCCAGCGCCGGCGGCGCCAGCCGTCGTCATAGTCGTTATCCGCGGCGGCTGCGATGGCGAGGCCGCCCAGCGCCAGCACGCCCACGGCCAGCGCCGTGTTGGTGTCCTGCTGCTGCCGCTCATATTGGGCCTGGTAGGACAGCTGGCCGAGCGCGTTGCAGGCATAGGGATCGCCATAGGAGCAGCGCTGCGAGGCATAGTTCAGCTGCATCTCCGACGGCGTCGGGCCGCAGGCCACCAGCAGCGCCAGGGCACCGATCCCGCCGACGCGCCAGACACCGGCTTTCAGAACACCGGCCATGGTCCCGGTCATCGCATCGTCTCCTTGCCGACCCCCCGATCGGCCGGTCGTGACGGTGACTCCGAATTGGAGCAGGAATATGGTGGTATGCGCCCTTCAGGCCGATGCAAATCGTTTGATGAAAACCGCTTCAAAACAAGTCGATACCGGATCGCCTCTATCGCTTCTTTGGAGGAGGAGCATCGGAACTGCCCCGGACGACATGCCCATTCCTCGGCGCGGCTGTACGAGGTGGAGGGGTCTGGGAGGTGGTCGGCGAGTTGGCTGCGGGAGTCGCGGCCTTGGGGGAGACTTTCGGACCCTTCAGCGTCTCAGCCACGGGTATCCTCTACGTCTTCCTCAGGCCGCACTCCTTTGAGCTTCTGCTCGTCAACCCAGGGCAAACGAGGACCGTAGATGAAGTACTGGACATCGGGCGCAGGCGTCCGAGGGGGCCGCCTTCCGCCCTCCGCGCCGACTGGTCCACCTTGACCGTGCTCAATCTGCCTTGTCTTTGCGGCCATCACCATCTCCTGCCTCCCACCTAAGCAGCAAGCGATCTGATGACAAGGTACATCAGACACGAAAATGTAGCTACCAGAGCGGCGCAACCATAGAGTACGGCTTCGGAGCGTGCCCTCGTCCGCAGCGCGTTCGTGGCCCGGTTCTCCTTTATCATTCGCGCATAAGCATCCAGATATAGCCTGCCTATATACCGGTCGAGGCGCTCCTTGGCTGCAGCCTTCGGAAGGTAGAGGTCATTCAACAGATAATACTCCTCGCCTTCGATATGTCGGATCATTTCCTCTTCGTCTGGCGGCGTCGCGTAGCCCGTCGCCTTGATGGCAAAAATGATGCGTACGAGTGCCATCGACATGAACGCCATCGAGACGATGAAAAGGGCAAACAGGATGATGATGGGGAAATCCCGCGCAGTGTCTTTGACCATGCCGATCATAAATCCGAACAGAGCCCCATTCAGGGCGAGAACCGCGATCGGCGCACTGATCGTCTTGGCCGCGTCCTCCTCGGCGCTCGCCTCCTTTTTGACCCATTCGAGGAAGTGTTTGCCGAGAGACTCGTGGGCGAGCATTGAAAAATTCCTGATTCAAATCCTCCCATCTTGTAACCGATCTCAAGGGTGGCTTCGAGCCTCTCGCCGCTGAAGTAGGCCAGCATGGCAGGCACCGCGCCGCCCGCTGGCAAGGCTTTGGCTCTTCCTTGTTGCGCCCGCACATCCCTCTTCCCACCAACATACAGTGGTGTACTGTACCGGAAGATCGGGAGATGCCGGGCAAACCCGGCGAAGACGGGGCGGATTGATGCAGCGGTACTCCTTCCTGTCGCTGGCGCGGAAGGCGCTGGGCGGCCATCGCGGCTGGGAGCCGGCGTGGCGCAAGGCGACGCCGAAGAAGAGCTATGACGTCGTCATCGTCGGCGGCGGCGGGCACGGCCTGGCCACCGCCTACTACCTGGCGCGCAACCACGGCATCACCAATGTCGCGCTGGTCGAGCGCGGCTGGATCGGCGGCGGCAATGTCGGCCGCAACACCACCGTGGTGCGCTCGAACTACCTGCTGCCGGACAACCAGCATTTCTACGAATGGTCGCTCAAGCTGTGGCATGAGCTCAGCGAGGACCTGAACTACAACGTCATGTTCTCGGCCCGCGGCTCGATGTTCCTGGCGACTTCGCTGGGGGGCGCCATGGCGCTGCGCCGCCGCGGCAACGGCATGCGCCTGGCCGGCATCGATGCCGATTGGCTGGAGCCGGACGACCTGCGCCGGATCGCGCCGAACCTGGACTATTCCGACGAGGCCCTGTTCCCGCTCTACGGCGCCCTGATCCAGCGCCGCGGCGGCACCGCCCGGCACGACGCCGTGGCCTGGGGCTTCGCCCGCGCCGCCAGCGACCTCGGCGTCGACATCATCGAGGATTGCGAGGTCGTTGATTTCCTGCGCGAGGGCGAGCGCGTCACCGGGGTGACGACCGCCAAGGGCCCGATCAGCGCCGGCAAGGTCTGCCTCGCCACCGCGGGCTCCGCCTCCATCCTTGCCGGCAAGGTCGGGCTGAAGCTGCCGATCGAGAGCCACCTGCTGCAGGCCTTCGTCAGCGAGGGGCTGAAGCCGGTGGTCAACCAGGTCCTGTCCTGGGGCGGCAGCGGCCATTTCTACATCAGCCAGTCCGACAAGGGCGGGCTGGTCTTCGGCGGCGACCTGGACGGCTACAACTCCTACGCCCAGCGCGGCAACCTGCCGGTGGTGGAGGACATCGCCACCGCCGCCATCGCCCTGATGCCGAACCTGTCGCGCACCCGCATCCTGCGGCACTGGGCCGGGGTGATGGACATGTCGATGGATGGCAGCCCGATCATCGGCCTGGCGCCGATCGACGGCCTGTATCTCAACATGGGCTGGTGCTATGGCGGCTTCAAAGCCATCCCCGGCTCCGGCTGGGTCTGCGCCCACACCATCGCCAACGGCGCGCCGCACGAGCTGAACCGGCCCTTCACGCTCGACCGGTTCGAGCGCGGCCGGATCATCGACGAGAACGGCGTCGGGCCGGTCGCGAACCGGCACTGAGGAGCAGACAGATGCGAATCCCCTGCCCCTGGTGCGGCCCGCGCGACCTGTCCGAGTTCTTCTATGGCGGCGACGCCGAGACGCCGCGCCCGCCGCATGACGAGACGGCGGCCGCGCCCTGGTTCGACCATGTCTACCGCCACGACAATCCGCGCGGCACGCACCGGGAATACTGGCAGCACAATTACGGCTGCCGGTCCTGGATCCTGGTCACGCGCGATACGCTGACCCATGAGATCACGGCGGCCGAGCCGCTGCGCCGCCCCGCTGCGGAGAGCGGACGATGACGTCCCATCGCCTGGCCCAGGGCGGGCTGATCGACCGGTCGGCGCGGCTCGGCTTCCAGTTCGACGGGCAGCGCTACGAGGGCCATCCCGGCGACAGCCTGGCCTCGGCCCTGCTGGCCAACGGAATCCGGCTGGTCGGGCGCAGCTTCAAGTACCACCGGCCGCGCGGCATCCTGTCCGCCGGGTCGGAGGAGCCGAACGCGCTGGTCGAGCTGCGCACCGGCGGGCGGCACGAGCCCAACACCCGCGCCACCATGGTCGAGCTGTATGACGGGCTGGTGGCGCAGAGCCAGAACCGCTGGCCGTCCCTGGCCTTCGACGCGCTGGGCGTGGTCAACAGCGTGCTGGCCCCGGTGTTCCCGGCCGGCTTCTACTACAAGACCTTCATGTGGCCGGCCTCGTTCTGGGAGCCGGTCTATGAGCGGATCATCCGCCGCGCCGCCGGCCTGGGCACCGCGGCGACAGAGACCGACCCCGACCGCTACGAGCGCCGCCACGCCTTCTGCGACGTGCTGGTAGTGGGCGGCGGCCCGGCCGGGCTGAGCGCCGCTTTGGCCGCGGCCGAGTCCGGCGCCCGGGTGATCCTGTGCGACGAGGCCGACCGCTTCGGCGGCGCCCTGCTGGGCGAGGACGAGCCGGTCGAGGGCCGCCCGGCCACGGAGTGGGTGGCGGAGCGGCTGGCGGCGCTGCAGGGCTTCGGCGACCGGGTCACGCTGGTGCCGCGCGGCACCGCCTTCGGCCTCTACGACCACGGCACAATCGGGCTGGTCGAGCGCGTCGCCGACCATCTGGCCGAGCCGCCGCCGCACCTGCCGCGCCAGCGCTTCTGGACCATCCGGGCCGCGGCGATCGTGGTCGCGGCCGGGGCGATCGAGCAGCCGCTGGTGTTCCCGAACAACGACCGGCCCGGCGTGATGCTGGCCGGCGCGGCGCATCGCTATGCCCATCGCACCGCCGTGGCGGTGGGCAAGCGAGTGCTGGTGGCCGGGATCGACGACGGCGCCGCCCGCACGGCCCTGGCGCTGAAGCGGCACGGGATCGTGGTCGCCGGGCTGGTCGACAGCCGCACCGACCTGCCCGGCGCGCTGGCGGAAGAGCTGCGCACCGCCGGGATCGCGGTTCATGCCGGGTCGACCGTTCGCGGCGCCAAGGGCCGGCTGGGCGTCGAGGGCGCCCGCATCGGCCGGGCCGACGGCAGCGGCAAGGCGGTCGCGATCGACTGCGACGCCATCGCCATGTCCGGCGGCTGGATGCCGACCACCCATCTGCTGAGCCAGCGCGGCATCCGCCCGAAGCTGGACTGGACCCATGGCGGCTTCGTGCTGCCGGACCTCGACGGCCCGCTGCTGGCCGCCGGCGCCTGCGCCGGCCGCGCCTCGACCGAGGCCGCGATCGCCGACGGGCTGGCCGTCGGCCGGCAGGCGGCGCGGGTGGCCGGACACGGCGGCGCGGCTGCGCAGCGCCCCGCCCCTGTCCCGGCGACCGCCCCGCACGTCGCGGACCCGCAGGTCGGCGGCAAGGCCTTCGTCGACTTCCAGAACGACGTCACCGCCGCCGACATCCGGCTGGCCGCGCGCGAGGGCTACACCTCGCCCGAGCACATGAAGCGCTACACCACCCAGGGCATGGCGACGGACCAGGGCAAGACCTCGAACGGCCCGGCGATGGACATCCTGGCCGATGCCCGCCGGCTGCGGCGGGGCGATGTGGCGGCGCCGACCTTCCGCCCGCCCTACACGCCGGTCGCCTTCGGCGCCATCGCCGGCCGGTCGGTCGGCTGGCACGCCTACCCGACCCGGCGGCCGCCGTTCCACGAGATCCAGCGGGCCGACGGCGCCGTCTTCATCCGCTCCGGCGGCTGGCTGCGGCCGCATTACTATCCCCGGCCGGGCGAGGGCCTGGGCGAGGCGTCGCTGCGCGAGGCCCGCTACGTCCGGTCCCGGGTCGGGGTGTTCGACGTCTCGACCCTGGGCAAGGTCGACGTCTCCGGCCCCGACGCCGCTTCGTTCCTGGAGCGGCTCTACGTCAACCGGATCGAGACCCTGCCGGTCGGCCGCTCGCGCTACGGCATCATGCTGCGCGACGACGGCATCGTGCTGGACGACGGCACCGTCACCCGGCTGGCCGAGGACCGCTTCTACGTCACCACCACCAGCGCCAAGGCGCATGACGTGGTTCGGATGATGGAGCGGCTGACCGAGGTCGACTGGCCGGAGCTGCGCGTGGCGGTGACCGAGCTGACCGAGGCCCGCGCCGCCCTGGCCCTGACCGGGCCCGAAGCCCGCGCGGTGCTGGCCCGGCTGGTCGGCGATGCCGCCGACGTCTCGAACGACGCCCTGCCCTTCATGGCTGCGCGGGACTTGGTGCTGGACGACCTGCCGCTGCGCATCCTGCGCGTCAGCTTCACCGGCGAGCTGGGCTATGAGCTGCATGTCGAGGCGCAGCACGCCCACGCCCTGTGGCACCGCCTGATCGGGGCCGGCGAGCCGGTCGGGCTGCAGCGCTTCGGGCTGGAGGCGCTGGAGCTGCTGCGGATCGAGAAAGGCTTCCTGACCGGCGCCGAGATCAACGGCCAGGTCACGCTGGCCGACCTGGCGCATGAGCGCTTCGCCAAGCGCGAGGGCCCCTACATCGGCAAGCCGATGGCCCAGCGCGAGGGCCTGGCCGACCCGGACCGGCCGCGGCTGGTCGGGCTGGTGTCGGAAAACGGCGAACCGCTGGTCGCCGGGGCCCATCTGGTCGAGGGCGGCATGTACCGCGCGAACGAGCCGACCCAGGGCCACGTCACCTCCAGCTGCATCGGCCCGGTGAGCGGGCTGCCGATCGGCCTCGGCTTCCTGGCCCGCAGCCGGGAGCGGATGGGCGGCACCATCTTCGCCACCGACCCGCTGCGCGGCAGCCACATCGAGGTCCGGGTAGTCGAGCCCTGCATGTATGACCCGAAGGGGGAGCGCGTCCGTGGCTGATCCGAACCCGATCGAGGCGCTGTCGACCCTGGACGCCGACGGCCTGAGCTTCCGCCCCTGGCGCTTCGCAGCGATCCTGCAACTCGCGGCCTGGAGCGAGGCATCCGCCGGTGCTTTGGCAGGCTGGGAGCGCAGCGTGTTCGGCGCCGCGGTCGCCGAAGCCGGAGCGACGCTGACGGCCGGTGGGCTACGGCTGTGGCCGACGGCCCCCTGGCGCCGGCTGCTGATCGCCGAGGCCGATGCCCTGCCCGACCTGCCGGCGGAGGTCGCCGCCGTGCCCTGCACCGGCGGCTTCGTCGGGCTGCGGCTGGACGGGAAGCGGTCGCGCGACCTGCTGGCCAAGCTTGCGGCGGTCGACCTGCACCCGGACATGCTGGCCGAGGGCGACTTCGCCACCGCCCGGCTGGAGCATGTGCGGGTGCATCTGCAGCGCGCCGGCGCCGACGCCTTCGACCTGCTGCTGCCGGTCTCCACTGCCGAGTTCACCCTCGGCGCCCTGGCCGACGCCGCGCTGGAGTTCGGCGCCCGGATCGACCTGCTGCACCGCCCGACCCCGCCCCAGGAATCGCCGCGGGCGTTCAGTTTGAAGTAGGACGGCGCCACCATCGTAGGTTGGGCTCGCCGCAAGCGAACCCAACACGGCATCGCTCCAACGGGCGAAATGCTGGGTTCGCGTTGCGAACCCAGCCTACGGTGACCAGCGCCAGGACGAGGCCGGCCGATCAGGCGAAGGAGGCCACCGCCTCGTCCTCGGTACCGTGGATCTCGAACACGGTGGTGAGCCGCGCGATCGACAAGACGTCTTGCACCTTGGGCTGGACTGAGACCAGCTTCAGCTTTCCGCCGCGGTCGGACACCGCGGCGTGGCTGCTGGCCAGCACGTTGATGCCGGCCGAATTGACAAAGTCGACCCCGCCGAGGTTCAGCGCGATGTTGGTCGCGCCGCCGACGAGCGCCTGGCGCACCGCGTCGTGCAGTCCCGAATCGCCCTCGCCAGTGACGAGCCCGCCGACGACGTCGACGATGGTGACCCCGTCCCGGGTGCGGGTGGTGATCTTCGCCATGATCTTTGCTTTCCTCTGGTTTCAGTGATCCGGGTGGGGCGGGTCCCCGCCCAGCCGCCGGCGCAGGGTGGCGACGGTGCCCCCCGTCGGGCCGGGCCCATGGCCGACCACGTCCATCAAGGCCCGCATCAGCAGGAGGCCCCGGCCACCCGGCCGAGCCAAGTTTTCCGGCAACAGCGGATCGGCGACGCCGGCCGGGTCGAAGCCGGCGCCCCGGTCCGCGACGCGGATGACGAGGTCTTCGCCGTCGCAGGCGAGTTGGACCTCGACCGGCCGGCCGGGATCCCGGCGATTGCCGTGGACGATGGCGTTGACCACCGCCTCATGCGTTGCCAGGCCGATCCGGTGGCGGGCGTCGTCGTCGAGGCCGAGCCGCAGGAGCGCCGCGTCCAGCCGGTCCTGGACAGTGCCCATCGCCTCCAACCGGCTGGGGATCGCGAGATCGAGCAGCATGTCCTGCACGGGAAAGCCTGTGGCCGGAGTGACGGGAGGGCGACGATGGCGCGAAATTCGCCCCTGATGTCGACGCCATTGATCATATCCGAGCATCGGCGAATAGGAATTGCAACTTACAAACTGAATCATTCGAGATTTTCATTTTCCTCAAATAAAAATAAAATCTATATTATTGAGAATCGATTTCATAACTGGATATTTTTTGACCGAAATTGTTCCGGCGGGCCTGGCATGGGGCGGGCGCGGAACCGCAATTTTCTCCAAGCGGCGACCGCCCGGCACAGCCTAATCCAGGACTCCCCGATACCACCGGAGTCCTCGCCATGCCCGGCTTCCCGTCCCTGCAGGCCGCCCTGTTCGCCGACGGCCCGGCGCCGGACCGAAAGATGGGCCTTTATGGCTGGCTGATCGGCGACTGGGAGATGGACACCCGCCTGTTCGCCGAGGACGGCACCGCCACCCCCGGCCGCGGCGAGATCCATTTCGGCTGGGCGCTGGGCGGCCGTGCCATCCAGGATGTCTGGATCCTGCCCGGCGCCTTCTTCGGCACCACGCTCAGGATCTACGATCCCGGCCTCGACGCCTGGCACATCCTGTGGCACGACCCGCTGAAGCAGTACTACACCCGCCAGATCGGCCGGGCCGAAGGGCGCGACATCGTCCAGCTCGGCCGCGACGAGAGCGGCGCGACCATCCGCTGGAGCTTCCGCGAGATCACGCCTGACGCCTTCGTCTGGCGGGCCGAGCGGTCGCCCGACGGCGAGCGCGACTGGCATCTGATTGCCGAGTTCCGGACGCGGCGGGTTTGATCCCAGGGACTGGCCGGGCGGCCGGTTCCGGCTAGATTGGTTCCGTCCCGCAACCGGAGAGGCCTGCGATGACGGAAGACGAGCGCGCGATCCGCGACCTGGTCGACACCTGGATGGCGGCCAGCAAGGCCGGCGACACGGCGACCGTCCTCAGCCTGATGTCGGACGACGTCGTCTTCCTGGTCCCCGGCCACGAGCCCTTCGGCAAGGAGGCTTTCGCCGCCGCCGCCGCCGGCCAGTCGGAGTTCCGCATCGACGGCCGCGGCGAGATCCGCGAGCTGCAGGTGCTGGGCGACTGGGCCTGGCTGCGCAGCCATCTCGACATCACCATGGTCCCGCCGGTCGGCCAGCCGGTGCGGCGCGCGGGCTGGACCCTGACCATCCTGCGCAAGCAGCCGGACGGACGCTGGCTGCTGACCCGCGACGCCAACCTGCTGACGGTGCAGCCCGCCGCGGCCGGAGGAGCCGAGCCCCCGCTGATACCGGAGACGTATCAAAGCGAGTAGAAGCGATATTTGATCGATCAGACGCGGAGTTCCAAACAGGACGGGAGCCCACCAGCCCGGAGGAAACCGTGTCCGTGCTGCACGCATCCCGAGCCACCGTCCTGGCCGCCGCCCTCGCCGCGGGCCCCATGGGCCCGGCCGAGGCGGCCGCCGAACCCGTCCGCGAGGAGCTTCGGGTCACGACCGCGGACGGCATCGGCATCCGCATCCGCGAGGTCCGGCCCCGCGCCGGTGCCGTCGGGGAGCCGATCATCCTGGTCCATGGCGCCCGGGTGCCGGGGATCGCCTCGTTCGACCTCGACGTGCCCGGCGGGTCGCTGGCCGGCGACCTGGCCGAGCGGCTGGGCCGCGCCGTTTACGTCATGGATGCGCGCGGCTATGGCGGCTCCGACCGGCCGGCGGCGATGGATCGGCCGGCGACCGAGAGCCGGCCGCTGTCCCGCGCCCATGAGGTGGTGCGCGACATCGACGCCGTGGCCCGCATGGCGGCGGACCGCACCGGCTCGGACACCGTGACTCTGATCGGCTGGGCCACCGGCGGCATGTGGTCGGCCTGGTACGCCTCGCTCTGGCCCGAGCGGGTCGGCCATCTGGTGGTGCTGAACGCGCTCTATGGCGGCGCCGACCGGCATCCGATGCTGGGGCCCGGCTCGCCCGCCGCCGATCCCGACCGCCCGGACCGGCTGAGCCCCAAGATCGGCGGCTACACGCTGAACACCGAAGCGGCGTTGTTCCCGTCCTGGGACCGCACGATCCCGGCCGAGGACAAGGCCAGCTGGCGCGACCCGGCCGTCGCCGCGGCCTATGCCCGGGCGGCGCTGGCCAGCGACCCGGCTGCGGACATGCGCGATCCTCCGGCCTTCCGCGCGCCGGCCGGCGCCACCGAGGACAGCTTCCTCCAGGCCGGCGGGCGCCGGCTGTTCGACGCCGGCTCGATCACAGCCCCGGTCCTGCTGGTCCGCTGCGAGCATGATTTCTGGAGCCGGCCGGAGGATGCGGCCGCCTTCGCCCATGACGCGGTGCGGTCCGCCGGCGTCCGCAGCCTCACCCTGCCCGGCGCCACCCACTACGTGCATCTCGACCGCCCCGAGCGCGGCCGGGACGCGCTGATCGCGGAGATCGCCGCGTTTCTGGGGCCGCAGACCGACTAATAAGCCAGCCGGCCATACATGTCGTCGAAGGGCATCATCACATGCTCGCGATAGGCCGGCCGCTCGGCCAGGCGGGCATACCAGGCGCGGACATGCGGCAGGGCCGGCGTCTCCAGCCCCATGCCGAAATAGCGGTACAGCACGGTGCCGGCCGGGATGTCGGCGAGGCCGAAGCTGTCGCCCGCCAGGAAGAGCCGGCCGGCCAGATGGTCGTCGAGCAGCCGGACATGGGCGGCGCAGGCCTCCTGCCTGCGGTCGATCAGCTCGCGGTTGCGCTCGGCCTCCGGCGTCCGCCAATGGCCCCAGAACAGGTCCATGAAGTCGCGCTGCAGCGTCGCCAGCGACCAGTCCATCCAGCGGTCGGCCAAGGACCGCTCGCCCGGGTCCGCCGGCCACAGCCGGCCGTCCCTCGCGGCGAGGTAGCGCAGGATCGAGTGCGATTCCCACACCACCGTGCCGCCATCGTCAATCACCGGCACCCTGCCATGCGGGTTCCTGGCGCGGAAGGCCGGGTCGTCCAGCCCGCCGAAATCGCCGCCGGCCGGAATATGCTCATGCGGCAGGCCGAGCTCGCCGACCAGCCACATCACCTTCTGCACGTTGAAGGCGTTGCGCCGGCCCCAGATCGTCAGCATGGCTCCGATTCCTTGAACGGCCGTCCGGTCAATACGTCGTCATAGATCGTCAGGTAGCGCAGCCGCTCCGGCCGCGGCTCGCGGAAGGCCATGGCGTAGTAGCCGATCTGGTGGAAGTAGCTGACCCGGGTGCGGATCAGCGCCTCGTCGCCGGCATAGCCCATCTGGTCGAAGGCGCGCCGCAGCAGGCCCATGCGGTGGTCGTCGGCGTCCTGCACCGCCCGCGCCACCTCCTTCGAGGCGCGGCCCCAGTCGCGCACCGCCATGTCCAGCGCCGGGCTGAACGGGTCCTCGTCGACCCAGACGTTGCGGAAGGCGCGGAACAAAGCCGCGCCCTCGAGGTCGGTACGACCTTCGAGCGCTTCGAAAGGCGCGCAGTTGCGGCGGCGCCATTCCGCCAGCAGCGCCGCCAGCAGGTCCTTCCGGCCGTTGAAGTGGAAGTAGAAGCTGCCGCGCGTCACCTTCAGCGTCGTGGCCAGCCGGTCGACCTTGACGCTGGCGACGCCGCCCTTCTCCAGCACCTTCAGCGCGGCGCGGATCCAGTCCTCGCGGCTCAGCGTCCGGCGCCCGTTTCCGGCGTCCGCCGTCGCTTTGCTGTTCTTCGCTGTCGCCAATGCGTCCGTCCTCGATCGGTGCCGGCTGTAGCCTTGCGTCACCAGCCAGATGCCGACCCCACCCTGTATGCCCGAACCAGGCAAGGCAAGAGGGGAGCCGGACGCCGCGTCGGAGAACGAGCCAGCCATGTCCCATCCACCGATCGACCCGAAATCGGTCGCCGGGAAGACCCCGGAGGTCGAACGCCATGTCCAGCTTCTCGTCATCGGCGCCGGCCCGGCCGGCATCGCCGCGGCGGCGGAGGCGGCGGAGCGCGGGCTGGAGGTGCTGCTGGTCGACGAGAACCCGATCGACGGCGCCCTGATCGGCATGGATGTGCCGCTGCATTTCGGCGGCCGCGCCACCGCCGCGGTGAACACGCCGGGCCGGCTGCTGGAGACGTTCCTCGAAGCCCAGCCGGAGTTGGTGGAGCTGTTCGACAAGGGCGTCGAGGTGCTGCTGCAGACCACGGTCTGGGGCCTGTTCGCCAACGCCCCCGGGGTGCAGTGGATGCCCGGCCCCGTCGCCGGCCTGGCCGACACCGACCGGTCCTGGCTGGTCGGCTTCGACCGGGTGGTGGTGGCCGCCGGGCGGCGCGACCTGGGCATGTCCTTCCCGGGCTGGGACCTGCCCGGGGTGATGGGCGTGACCGCGGTGCACCGGCTGATCGCCGGCTACGACGCCTTCGCCGGGCGGCGCCTGCTGATCCTGGGCACCGGCGCCGAGGCGCTGGACCTGGCCCTGACGGCACTGGGCCGCGGGCTGGAGGTGGCCGGGCTGGTCGAGGTGGCGGATCAGCCGGTCGGCCCCGCCGCGCTGGTCGAGGCGGTCAAGGCGCATGGCGTGCCGGTGCTGACCGGCCATGTGATCAAGGCGGCCTCGGGCACTATCGAGGGCGTCACCACCGCGACGCTGGTGCGGGTCGACAGCGGCCTGTCGCCGGTGCCGGGCACCGAGCGCGACATCGCCTGCGACACCATCGCGCTGGGCATCGGCACGGTGCCGAACATCGAGCTGCTGGCGGCGCTGGACGCCAAGCTGGTGCATGACCTCGACCGCGGCGGCCATGTGCCGGTGACCGACAAGGACGGCCGCACCGCCCTGCCCTTCGCCTATGCCGTCGGCGACTGCGCCGGCATCCATGCCGCCAAGTCGGTCGACGCCGCCGTGGCGCGGCAGGAGGGCCGGATCGCCGCGATCGCCGCCGCCGCCACGCTGGGCCAGGCAAGCGACGACGACGTCTCTGCCGCCCGCGTCGGGCTGGCGCAACCGCTGCAGGGCCACGGCGACCACCGCATGACCTGGCTGAAGGCGCTGCTCAACACCGGCGGGCTCGACGTCATGGTCTGCCAGTGCGAGGAGGTCAGCCGCGGCGAGCTCTTGGACATCAGCCCGCCGCGCTATCTCGATCGCAAATCGAACAAGATGGGCACGCGGTCGCTGACCACCCTCCTGGAGGACGGGCCGGTCAACCAGGACCAGGTCAAGCGCCTGACCCGCGCCGGCATGGGGCTGTGCCAGGGCCGCCGCTGCCGCGAGCAGGTGGCGATGCTGCTGGCGCTGTCGTCCCGCATCGATGTCGGCCAGGTGCCGCTGGCCAGCTACCGCCCGCCGGTGCGGCCGCTGCCGCTGAAGGTGCTGTGGCCGCAGGACGAGGCCGAGGCGGTGCGGCAGGAATGGGATTCCTGGTTCGGCATCGAGAGCCAATGGGTGCCCTGGTGGGACATCCCCACCGGCGGGACGAAACAGGGCTGAGGCGGAGGGCGGATCATGGCGGAGACAAAGAACGGCGCCTCGGTCGTCATCATCGGCGGCGGCGTCACCGGGCTGAGCACCGCATGGTGGCTGGCGCGTGGCGGCGTCGACGTGCTGGTGCTGGAGAAGGGCATCGTCGGCTGGGAGGCGTCGGGCCGCAACGGCGGCGGCTGCACCCACCCGCAGAGCCCGCTGTTCCCGGAGGAGCAGCGGCTGTGGCCGCAGATGGACGAGCTCTTGGGCTATCCGACCGAGCACCAGAAGCGCCGGGTGAAGGTGGTCCTGCACCAGTCCGACGTCGAGTTCATGCTGGGCTGGGTCCGGATGGGCGAGAGGCAGGGCTTCGGCTACGAGACGCTGGACGGCAAGCAGATCCGTGAGCTGGCCCCGTTGGTCGGCGACGGTGTCGAACGCGGCTACCTGCTGAACTATGGCGGCCACGCCAACCCGCAGCGCACCTCGCAGGCCTATGCCTGGGCGCTGCAGGACCATGGCGGCCGCATCCTGCAGCATTGCACCGTCACCGGCTTCGACACCGCCGGCGGCAAGGTCAGCAAGGTCCGCACCGACCGCGGCGATTTCGGCTGCGACCATGTGGTGATCGCCGCCGGGCCGCAGACCGGCCTCTTGGCCGAGATGCTGGGCGTCGACCTGCCGGTCGCCTCCGGCCGGGCCGAGATGATCGTCACCGAGCCGCTGCCGGCGATGCCGATGAGCGGGGTCGACGGCAACGGCCTGTACGGCCGGCAGACGCTGCGCGGCAACCTGGTCTATGGCGGCGGCCCGCATGAGTGGCTGCCGCCGGTCGGGCTGGCGACGCCGCCCAAGCCGTCCAGCCCACTGCTGCGCAACATCGGCCGGCGGCTGATGGAGCTGTTCCCCAAGGCCGCCCATGTGCGGATGATCCGCAGCTGGTCGGGCGTGATCGAGAACACGCCGGACGGGCGCGCGGTGATCGACCGGATGCCGGGCTTCGACAACGCCATCGTCGCGACGATGTCGAGTGTCGGCTTCGGCCTGTCGCCGGCCAGCGGCCACGCCATCCGCGACCTGATCGTCGACGGCGCCTGCAGCTTCGCCGACCTGTCGACGATGCGCCTCGACCGCTTCGCCGGCCTGCCCAAGGACTGGCGCGAGGCCCAGGGCTGGCTGCCGCCGGTCGCGGCTTGACGGAGAGGCCTGCCCCCTCACCCTCCCGTCGCCTTCGGCGCCGGGCCCCTCCCTCTCCCCGAGGAGAGGGAATCGGAGGCGCTGCCCCTTCACCTCTCCTTGGGGAGAGGTCGAAATCGCTACGCGATTTCGGGTGAGGGGGTGGCGCAGGTCTCACCGATCACGCTAGCGTCGCGACGGGAGGACCGCACATGACCAACCTGACCGCCCGGCTGGAGGCCTGCTACTCCGGCGCCGTCTACGACGTGCTGCGCGACCTGGGACATGCCAATTGCGTGCTGCCGCGCACCATCCTGGCGGTCGATCCGGACACCAGCGTCTGCGGCCGCATCTTCACCATCCGCGGCCGGCCGGACGATACCGTCGACGCTCACCAGAGCCTGCTGGCCTGGACCGAGCTGCTGACCGTGGTGCCGAAGGACCATGTCGCCCTCTGCCAGCCGCAGGACGATGTGCGGGCGCTGATGGGCGAGCTGTCGGCCGAGGCGCTGCAGTCGCGCGGCGTGCGCGGCTACATCGTCGACGGCGGGTCGCGCGACAACGGCTTCATCCGCCGGCTGGGCTTCCCGGTCTTCGCCCGCTTCCGCACCCCGCGCGACATCGTCGCCGCCTGGGTGCCGGAGGCCTATGGCGAGCCGATCACCATCGGCCAGGTGCGGATCGCCACCGGCGACTGGGTGGTGGCCGACATCGACGGCATCGTCGTCATCCCCGCGGCCCTGGCCGAGGAGACGGTGGCCAAGGTCGAGGAGGTGATGCGGCAGGAGAACCTGGTGCGCAAGGCGATCCTGGACGGCGCCTCGCCGCAGGAAGCCTATCTCCGCCACGGCAAGTTCTGAGAGACCTCTCTGACCACCCCTTCCCCTGGCGTGGTCCGGACCCCACATCGAAGGTCCAGCACACATCAGGGCCGAGCGCCATGAGCTTGAAGCCGAGGAAGATCCCCGGACCCGACCACCCGATCACGGTCACGCCGAACCCGGCCAGGGTCGTGGTCACGGTCGCCGGCCGGGTCGTCGCCGACAGCCGCAACGCGCTGACGCTGCGCGAGGCGAGCTACCCGCCGGTGCAGTACATCCCGCGCCGGGACGTCGACATGGCGGCGCTGCAGCGCACCGACCACGCCAGCTATTGCCCCTACAAGGGCGATGCCGCCTATTACAGCATCGGCGACGGGCGGGCGGTGAACGCGGTCTGGACCTACGAGAGGCCTTACGACGCCGTCGCCGCCATCAAAGACCACCTCGCCTTCTATCCCGACCGCGTCGATTCCATCACCGAGCAGCCGGCCTGACCGGCTACGGAAACAGCCCCGGCGCGTCCGACCGGTGGCAGACGCAGCACAGCTTGTTGCCGTCCGGGTCCCGCACATAGGCGCCGTAGTAGCTGGGATGGTAGTGCGGCCGGGTGCCGGGAGCGCCCTCGTCCACCCCGCCCGCGGCCAGCGCCACCCGGTGGAAGGTGTCGACCTGTGCCCGGTCGCGCACGTTGAAGCCGATGGTGACGCCGTTGCCGAAGGTCGCCTTGCCGCCGTCGATCGGGCGGCAGATCAGGAATTCCGGGCCGCTGTCGCCCTCCGGCACGTAGCACAGCCAGCCGGCGACGCGGTCGTCGAGCTGGCAGCGCAGGCCGATCGCCGCCAGCACCCTGTCATAGAACTGCTTGGCCCGATCGATGTCGTTCGTGCCCACCGTGATGTGGCTGAACATGGCCCTCCCCGCGGCGCATGGCCTTCAGTGTCCCACGCATCGGGCTGGCCAGCCGATGCGACAGGGTTAGCCCAGCATAGCCTCCGGCGTCTTCCGAACAAAGCGGCAACACCCTGGAAATTCCTTCCAATTCTGATTTGAATGCCGCGGGCCGGGCCGGAACCGGCGCTGTCCGGCCGCTATTGATGCCATACCAACACAGAACGGCCCCTGCCCCGGAGCGCCGCCGCGGAGGATGGAGATGGACACGATCGGCCCCCTGACCCAGCAGATCCACAACGACCTTCTCGCCCTGATCGGCGAGCGGTCCGAGGATTATGCCGCCGAGGCCGGCGGCGACCCGCAGGCGGTCAGCGGCGCGCTGATCGGCGCCCTCGCCTTCCTGACCGGGCAGATGATCGCGGCGGCCGTCGAGGCCGAGGGCGTCACGTCCATGCTCGAGCGGGCCAGCGCCAACATGCGCGTCGGCGCCGAGGCCGGCATCGCGCCGGTGGAGACGATCGACACCGGCGTCACCCTGCATTGAGACTGCCGGGTCACGGGGCAGCGGCGGCGGCGAAGCGCGGATCGATCAACCCGGCGCCATCGACGTCGCCCTGCAGCAGACCCGCGGTCCGGGCGGCCTTCTCGACGTCGGCGATGACGTGCTGGGCGAAGGCGCCGGTCAGCTGGGTCCTGCTGTCCGGCAGGGCGTAGAAGGTGACTCCGTCGAAGGCGGTCGCCAGCCCCTCCGGCGTCGCCCGCACCGCCCGGGCGATGATGGCGCGGCCGCCCGCCACATCCTTCTGATAGTCGTCATGGGCCGCCTGCCAGACGCGGAGCAGCGCGGCAATCTGGCCGGGCCGCTGCTCCACCACCTCCTCACGCACCACGAAGACATCCGAGATCAGGCCGGGATCCTCCGCCGCCGTGTACAGAACCTTGACCCTCGGATCGACCAGCCGCGCCAGGGACAGGTAGGGCTCGTAGGTCACCGCCGCCGGCGTCCGATCCACGGTCACGGCCGTGGCGGCGTCCAGGGCGGGCATCGGCACAGAGATGATGTCGGCGAGGCTCATGCCGTTCTGCGCCAGGGCATAGCTGAGCAGCATGTGGCTGGTGCTGCCCTCCTCATAGGCGACCTCCTTGCCCCTGAGATCGGCGATGGTCTCCACCCCGGGACCGGCGATGATGGCGTCGGCAGCCATGCTGACGTCGAGCAAGGCGACGATCCGGATCCGTACCCCTGCCGCCGCCAGCATCAGCGCCGTATGGGTGGCGACGCCGGCACCGTCGATCTGGCCGCCGGCCAGCGCCGCTTTGATCTCTCGATCCTCGGCGAAGGTCACGAGTTCGACATCCGGCATGCCCTTGGCCCGGAACAGGCCCTTCGCCGCCGCGATATGCCAGAGGCCGTAGCCCAGCCAGGGCTGGATTCCCAGCCTGAAGGCGCCGACCTCCGGCAGGGCCGGGATCGCCTGAGCCGTCGCCGGCCCGGCCCAGGCCAGCACGACCGCCACAACGGCACCGCGCGCCCTACACTTCATCGCCCTTCCCCACCGCCGAGGTCCGGCCATGGGCCGACCGCGCTGTTTTTCTGGAGCCACAATTCATAGAGTGGCTGCGCGCCGAGTCAATCGGCGCCCCTGCCATGCTCGGTTTATATTCCTGTGGTCAGTTGATGCCATGAGTGACGCCATCCGATTCCACGACCTGTCGACGCTGTCCGCCGCCGGCCGCCATGCCCTGCTGGCCCGGACCGAGGCCGATCTCGGCCCCTTCCTCGACGCCGTCCGGCCGATCGTGGCGGCGGTGCGGGCCGAGGGCGACGAGGCGGTGGCCCGCTTCACCCGCGACTTCGACAAGGCGCCGGTCTCGGCCGACGGTTTGCGCGTCGGCCAGGCGGCGCTGGACGCGGCGCCGGGCCTGCTGGAGCCCGAGGTGATGGCGGCGATCGACTTCGCCGCCGACAGCATCCGCCGCTTCCACGAGGCGCAGCTGCCGGAGGAGATGTGGTGGAAGGAGGTGCGCCCCGGCGTCTTCGCCGGCGACCGCATCCGGCCGATCCCGTCGGTCGCCTGCTACGTGCCGCGCGGCAAGGGCGCCTTCCCCTCGGTGGCGATGATGACCACGATCCCGGCGCTGGCGGCGAAGGTGCCGACTATCGTGATCATCACCCCTCCCGGCCCGGACGGCCAGGTCGACACCGCGACGCTGGCGGTGGCGAAGCGGGTCGGGGTGACGCAGGTCTTCGCCGCCGGCGGCGCCCAGGGCGTGGCGGCGGTGGCTTACGGCACGGCGACGATCCCGAAATGCGACAAGATCGTCGGCCCCGGCAGCCCCTATGTGGTCGCCGCCAAGCGGCTGTTGGCCGATGCGATCGACACCGGCACCCCGGCGGGGCCGAGCGAATCCATCATCCTGGCCGATGACAGCGTCGACGGCGCGCTGGCGGCGCTGGACCTGATCATCGAATCCGAGCACGGGCCGGACAGCTCGGCCTATCTGGTCACCGACAGCCGCCGGGTGGCGGAGCAGGCGGCAGCGGCGCTGCCGGGGCACTGGGCGGAGATGAGCGCAGGCCGCGCCGGCTTCTCCCGCACCGTGCTGACCGGGCCGCGCGGCGGCATCGTGCTGGCGCCGGACTGGGATTCGGCGATCGGCTTCGTCAACGACTACGCGCCGGAGCATCTGCAGATCCTGTCGCGCGATCCCTTCGCCGATGCGGCGCGGATCGACCATGCCGGCGAGATCCTGCTGGGGCCCTACACGCCGGTGACGATCGGCAATTTCGTGCTGGGCCCGAACGCGGTGCTGCCGACCGGCGGCCACGCCCGCACCGCCTCGCCGCTCTCGGTGTTCGACTTCCTGAAGCGGACCTCGATCGGCTATGTCAGCGCCGCCGGCTATCCCGCCCTGGCCGAACAGGCGCGGACGCTGGCCACCTACGAAGGCTTCGACGGCCACGCCCGCGCCGTCTCCGAGGTCCGCGACCGGCTGTTGAAGCGAGGCTGAGCATGGCCGAGACCGTCACGCTGTGGCGCCCGGTCGGGCCGGAAGAGCTGCGCCTGATCCGGGAGGCCGGCATGCGCGCCTTCCCGCCCCGCCTGCCGGAGCAGCCGATCTTCTACCCGGTGCTGTCGGAAGACTACGCCGTCAAGATCGCGCGCGACTGGAACGTGCCGGCCAGCGGCTCGGGCTACGTCACCCGCTTCCGGGTGCGGCGCGATTTCCTCGACCGCCACCAGGTCCAGGAGGCCGGCGGCCGCAGCCATCTCGAATACTGGATCCCGGCCGAGGACCTGCCGGCCTTCAACGCAGCCATCGTCGGCGAGATCGAGGTGACGGCGGAGTTCACTTGATCAGATAGAAATCGGGGTGGTTGAGCCAGGCCCGCAGGAAAGTCGCGTCCCCGACATGACTGCCCCACTTACCTCCGTACACATTCTCATACGGGATCACGGCCACCTTGCCGGGCAGTCCGGCGAGGTACTCGGCAGCGACCGGCAGAACCTCGTCCAATGTGCCGTCGACATCCACTCCCCGGTTCGGAAGCAGAAGCCCGTTGAAGGCGACGACACCGTCCAGCCGTTCGGCGATCGCAAGGCTGAGTTCGGCGAGAACTCGACGGGCGTCGCTCCCGTTCGTCATGGCGCAGAGCGCGATGGAATCACGAGGAACACGGCCGAACGCCGCCTCGATGCCGGCAGGATCGGGAGATGCTTCGTCCAAACCGGACACGATGAGGAAGGGAAGCGAAGGATTGCCATCATATGAGCCGCCGAGCGGCCGGGTGGTAACGACGTGCAGGAGATCCTCGTCAACGGAACCGGTCACGGCCGCTACGAGATCATGCAGCAGCCGGGCCCGATCTCCGGAAACGGATTGCCACAACAGGATCTCCAGGACAGGTCCAGCCATGGGCTCCTCCAGAACTCAAATCGACGCCAGATACCCGCCATCAACATACAGCACCTGCCCGGTGACATAGGCGGCGGCGTCGGAGCACAGGAAGATTGCGGGGCCGACCAGATCCTCCATCCGGCCGAAACGGCCGGCCGGGATGGCGGCGAGCATGCGCTGCTGCCAGGCCTCGTCGCGGTAGAACACCTCGGTCAGGGCGGTGCGGAAATAGCCGGGGCCGATGCCGTTGACCCGGATCCCGTCCTTCGCCCATTCCGTCGCCAGCGCCCGGGTCATGCCGACCAGGCCGGACTTCGAGGCGCCGTAGGGCGCGGCGCCGGGCACCCCGACCTCCGAGGTCAGCGAGCACAGGTTGAGGATGGTGCCGCCGCCGCGCGGCTTCATCAGCAGCGCCGCGGCGCGGGCGCAGAAGAAGGCGCCCTTGAGGTTGGTGTCGACGATCCGGTCCCACAGCGCCTCGTCGACCGCGAGCGACGGCCGCACCTCCTCGACCCCGGCATTGTTGACCAGGATGTCGAGCCCACCCAGCGCCGTGGCCGCGGCGGCGAAGGCGCGGTCGATGCCGCCGGTCTCGGCGACGTCGAGCACCACCGGCACCGCCTGCCGACCCCGCTCCCGCACCGCCTCGGCCACCCGGTCCAGCGCCGCGCGGTCGCGGCCGGCCAGGGCGATGTCGGCACCGGCCGCGGCCAGGCCGAGGGCCAGGGCCTCACCGATGCCGCGGCTGGCCCCCGTCACCAGCGCCCGCCGCCCCGCGAGCGGCCCCGAAGCGGGATTGGCCATGTCGTGTTCTCCTGCCGGATGCAGCCCAGGCTTGCGCAGCGCCCGCAGCAGGTCAAGATCTCGGCGGTTGCCAATCCGGTCCTCAGCGGTTAACCATGAGCCATGGTCACCACGCGCTCCCTGCGAATTAGCCACTAGGCCCCGGGCCGGCCACGCCGGCTCCCCCGGGGTCTTCGCCGTTGCTGTTCGCATTCCCCGGGAGAAGACGATGACCACCCCCCGCGACGACGCGCAGGTTGTTTTCCACGTAGTCGGCCTGGCCGACGTCAACCTGCTGCCCCGCCTGCTCGAGCCGTTCTGCCTGCGCGATATCGTGCCCGAGCATGTCTCGGCCGAGCGCCAAGGCGACGAGATGCGCGTGACCATCGCCATCCGCCGCGACGCCTGCCCGGAATGGGAGGCGGTGGCCCGCAGGCTGGGCCAGATCTTCGTGGTCCGCAGCGTGCTGGCCTCGGTCGCCGACCAGGCCGGCGAGGCGGAGGAGCTGCAGGCCGCCGCAGGCTGAGCCCATCCATGCCGTCTGCGCATGCTTGCGGCTGACGGGGCCGTGCTATCCGGGGACAAGGCCGCCGCCCCAGCGCGGCCCTCCCCTCACGATCCGGCCCGCCCATGACTTCGTCCCCGCGCCAACCCGTGCTGATCGCGCTGCTGGTCGCCGGCGCCTTCTTCATGGAGAACCTGGACGCCACCGTGATCGTCACGGCGCTGCCGGACATGGCGGCGTCCTTCGGCGTCCGGGCGGTGGACCTGAATGTCGGGCTGTCGGCCTATCTGCTGACGCTGGCTGTGTTCATCCCGGCCAGCGGCTGGGTCGCCGACCGGTTCGGCGCCCGCTCGGTCTTCGCCGCCGCGATCGTCGTCTTCACCCTGGCCTCGGCCCTGTGCGCCGCCAGCGACAGCCTGTGGAGCTTCACCGCCGCGCGCATCCTGCAGGGCGTCGGCGGCGCCATGATGGTGCCGGTCGGGCGGCTGGTGGTGCTGCGCAACACCGCCAAGCAGGACCTGATGCGGGCGATCGCGTACATCACCTGGCCGGCGCTGGCGGCCCCGGTGCTGGGCCCGCCCGTCGGCGGCCTGATCACCAGCATCGCCTCCTGGCGCTGGATCTTCCTGCTCAACCTGCCGCTCGGCGCCATTGCCCTGGTGCTGGCGCTGCGGCTGATCCCGAACGACCGCAGTGAGGATCGCCGCCCCTTCGACGGGCTCGGCTTCGTCCTGTCCGGCATCGCCTGCCTGGCGCTGATGCTGGGGCTTGACCTGATCGGGCACGAGCAGATCCCCTGGGCCATGGTCGGGCTGCTGCTGGCCGCCGCCCTGCTGCTGGGCGCCTGGGCGGTGCGTCACGCCCGGCGCCATCCGTACCCGCTGGTCGGGCTGGCGGCGCTGGCGATCCACACCTTCCGCGTCACCGTCCGCGGCGGGTCGCTGTTCCGGGCGGTGGTCAGCGCCGTGCCCTTCCTGCTGCCGCTGATGTTCCAGCTCGGCTTCGGGCTCGACCCGGTCAGCTCCGGCCTGCTGGTGCTGGCGCTGTTCGCCGGCAATCTCGGCATGAAGCCGATGACCAGCTGGGTGCTGCGCAGCTTCGGCTTCCGCACCGCCCTGCTGGCGAACGGCGCGGTGCTGGCGGCGACTCTGTTCGCCTGCGCCCTGCTGACGCCGTCGACGCCCGTCGCCCTGACCGCGGCGCTGCTGGTGGTCAGCGGTGCCGCCCGGTCGATGCAGTTCACCAGCCTGAACACCCTGGCCTTCGTCGACGTCGCCAAGCCGGAGATGAGCGCCGCCAACACCCTGTTCAGCGTGATCCAGCAGATCTCGGTCGGGCTGGGCGTGGCGCTGGGGGCGATCGCGCTGCGGGCGGCGGAGGCCTCGGGGCTGGCCGGCGGCTCGACCATCGCCGAGTATCAGATCGCCTTCGCCCTGCTCGGCGTGGTGGCGCTGCTGTCGCTGCTGGACTATCTGCCGCTGCGCCGCGACGCCGGGATCGAGGTCAGCGGCCACGGCCGCAATCGACAGCATTCCGGCTGACTACGTCGGACATAACCGCTAGGGTCCGTCCGGAGACGGGGCCAACCCCGGCGATCGATACGGGAGAGACGCAGATGGCAAGCAAGGTGGCGCTGGTGACGGGGGCCGGGTCGGGCGTCGGCCGCGCGGTGACCCTGGCCTTCCTCAAGGACGGCTACAGGGTGGTGCTGGCCGGCCGCCGACAGGACGCGCTGGCGGAGACGATCCAGCTGTCGGGCGTCCCGGCGGAGCAGGCCCTGGCGGTGCCGACCGACGTCACCGATCCCAACAGCGTCCGCGCCCTGTTCGACGCCACCAAGGCCCGCTTCGGCCGCCTCGACGTGCTGTTCAACAATGCCGGCGTCAGCGCCCCCGGGGTGCCGCTGGAGGACCTGACCTTCGAGCAGTGGAAAGCGGTGGTCGACACCAACCTGACCGGGCCGTTCCTGTGCACCCAGGAAGCCTTCCGGATCATGAAGGACCAGGACCCGCAGGGCGGCCGGATCATCAACAACGGCTCGATCTCGGCCCATGTGCCGCGGCCGAACTCCGCCCCCTACACCGCGACCAAGCACGCCATCACCGGCCTGACCCGGTCGACCTCGCTGGACGGGCGGAAATACGGCATCGCCTGCGGCCAGGTCGACATCGGCAACGCCGCCACCGACATGGCCGCCCGCATGGCCAAGGGCGTGCCCCAGGCCGACGGCTCGATCAAGCCGGAGCCGCTGATGGATTCGGCCCATGTCGCCAGCACCGTGCTGATGATGGCGGCCCTGCCGCTCGACGCCAATGTCCAGTTCGTCACCGTGATGGCGACGAACATGCCCTTCATCGGGCGAGGGTGATACCCAGGGCGACTCTTGACCGCTCCTGGGCTGCCCGACCAAGCTAGGCAATGACACTAGAGGGCGGGCCTGTTCCATGCCTGCACAGGCCCGTGCCAGGGTGCGGAGTAAGGGGAAGATGGGCACGCGGGCCATGCCCTGACCGCCAGGAAAGCGCCAGATGAGCCAGGACGCCGAAGACATTCTGGGGGGACTGCGTGCCTCCCCGCTCTTCGCGCCGGATTTTCCCAAGCGTGCCCGTTGCTCCATTGCTGCCTGGGCGCTTCTGCCGGAAGGAGAACGGCGGGCACTTGACCAAGCCTCCGGCGAGGCCATGGAACGCGCGCGCACCGCGTATCGCCCCTGGGAAGAGGGCGTGCGAACGCTCGGCAAGGCGCGCTACACGCCAGCAATCCCGCTGTTGGCGCAGCTTTGGCGGGATTGCGCGCTGATGCCGGTGCGGGCGAGCGCAGGCCATGCACTTCTGGCCATGGACGATCCGGCCGCCTACGACACGCTGGAGTCGCTGATCGAAGACCGGGAAGCCATTTCCATCCATCTCGGCATACGCGCCGTCTTCCGCCGCAATCCTCTCGCCGCTTTCGACCAGTTTGCGCCGCTGTTCACGGCGCAGGACATCACCGCGGTCACGATCGGCCACGAGGCGCTGTCACTGTTCGTGCCATCGATAGTATTGGCAGACGGCACCCCGTGCTGGATCGAGAGCGAGGCGCCGTCCTGGTTCAAGCAAGATCCCCGTTGGCTGGCACTCTGCGCCGGGCTATGCCGGGACGAGAGGCTCGGCGACCCCGCCCGCATGGCGCTGTGCCACGCCGATCCGGGCAGTGCTCTGCCCGCGCTGGAGGCCGCCCGCGCGAAACGTCCGCCTCCACCCCCGCCGGCTACGCGTGCCATCGGCGACCTCGTGGCGCGCTACCGGGCCGGGGACCATCTGGGCACGTGGCGGGAGGCCCGCGCCTTCCCCGCTATTGCCGGGGATTTGCGCGCGGAAATCGCCGCGCTAGCCGGCGAAACCATGTTGCGCACGGCCCGCAACGTCGCGCTGATATCCGAAAGGCTGCAGCGGGCAGGATGGCAGTCCCTCGGCTTTATGCGAACGCTGCCGGAGCCCGCTGACGCGGCGCGGATTGCGGCGATCGAGCAGATGACGGGCGCACGGCTGCCACCATCCCTGGACGCGTTCTGGCGCGTGGTTGGGGGCGTGAGCTGGGTATGGGATTGCGACCGGGGCGCAGGCCCTGTCGTCGCCGACCTGCCTTTGGCAGGCATTGATACGGATGCCCTGCTGATCGAACCCTGCAGCACCATCGAATCGTTTTGCTTCGAGGTATGGGAGGAACAGAAGGACGTGGTCCACCCGGATCTGATCGGTCCTTTCCGGCTGGAGCTGGCACCTGACCGGCTGCACAAGATGCAGGTCAGCGGCGGCCCACCTTACGCGATCGAACTGCCTTTCCCGGGCGCCGATCCGCTGTTCCGGCAGGAAGACCACGCCCTCCCCTTCGTCGACTATCTGCGCGACTGCTTCGCCTGGGCCGGGTTTCCGCACTTGAAGCACCATACCGACCAGGCGGCCGCGCGACGATTCGTCGGCATTCTGGGCCGAGGGCTGGAGCCGTTCTGATATCGGGCGGGGTTTTCAGACGTCTCTCAGGCCTACGCCTCCCGCACGTAAGGCGTGGTCGTGGTCAGGACCCGGAAGCCGAGCCGTTGCAGGATCGGCCGGCTTTCGGACGAGGCGTCGACGGTGAGGAAGCGGAAGCCCCGCTGCTTCGCCTCGGCGGCGCGCTTGGCCACCAGCGCGCGGTAGATGCCGCGGCCGCGCCAATGCGGCCGGGTGGCGCCGCCCCACAGATCGGCGAAGCCGGTGCCGGGATGGAACCGGATCCAGCCGGCCGAGACGCAATGGCCGTCGGCCATGGCGAGATAGACCGACAGCCGGTCCGGCGCCGCCGCGAGCTCGGCGCCCAGCACCTCCGACCGCCAGTCGTCGTCCGAGCCATAGACCGCGGCCATCAGGTCGTCGATGGCGCCGAACCGCACCGGGTCGACCACGCGCTCGATGGTCACGCCCTCCGGATCGACCGGCGGCGGCAGCGCGCCGTCGAGATCGAGCGCCACCAGCGTCTCCAGCTCCTCCGGCACGAAGCCGGCGACCTCCAGGCGCTGGCCGAGATCGGCCGGCGTGTCGTGGCCGTACAGCTTCCACTCGACCGATCGGCCCTGGCTCGCGAAGAAGGCGGCCTCCCGGGTGATCGCCGCGGCGGCCGAGGCGGCGTCGAGCCGGCTCCACTGCACGAAGTTGTCATGCACCCCCGGGCCGGGGCCGACGATGCGGGTGACGTCGGGCAGCTGCTCGACCCGGTAGGCCGGATCGGCCTGCACCGGGGCCCGCCGCAACTCGGCGTCGAAGCGCCTCAGGATCTCCGCCTCGTCCATCCCGTCCTCCGCTCGATCCGCCGGGCTTGCCCGGGCCTCCCTTATGGCCGATTTTGGCGCCGGTTGCGACCGCAGCCCTGTCAATTCCGGAGAGCAATCGTGAACGGCACCCTGCTTCTGGCCTCGGGCCTCGCCGGCTTCGCCTACGGCATCTCGCCGGGGCCGGCGGTGCTGGCCCTGTTCGGCATCTCCGCCGGCCAGGGGCGGCGGGCCGGCGCCACCTTCCTGTGCGGCCATCTGGTCGGCGACGCCCTGTGGTCGGCGCTGGCGCTGACCGCGATCATCGGCGCCCAGGTGATCGGCCCGGCGGTGTTCGACACGCTCGGGCTGATCTGCGGCGCCTATCTGCTGTGGCTCGGCTGGTCGGCGCTGACCGTGCGCCGCGGCTCCGACGGCCGCATCGACACGTCGGTGCGGCGGCCGCTGCTGCGGGGCCTGCTGTTCGGCGTCACCAACCCGAAGGGCTATCCGGTGGCGGTCGCGACCTTCGCCGCCCTGCTCGCCAGCCATGCCGCCAGCCTGACCTGGTCGGAACTGCCGGCCCTGGTCGCCGCCGCCTGCCTCGGCGCGATCGGCGCCTATGTCATCCTGGTCGGCGTCGCTGGCGCCGCGGCGGTGCGCGGCTTCTACCGCCGGCACGAGATCTGGTTCGTCCGCGCCTCCGGCATCCTGTTCCTCGGCTTCGCCCTGCATGCCCTGGCCGAGTCGATCACCGGCTTCGCCGCCCGCCGGAGCTGAGATGCCCGCTCCGCTGACCGTCGCCTTCGACGCCGACGACACCCTGTGGCACAGCGAATCCGTGTTCGAGGAGACGCATGGCCGGCTGGTCGCCCTGCTGTCCCCCTGGGTCGATGCCGAGACGCTCGAGCGCACCCTGCTCGACACCGAGGCGCGCAACCTGAAGACCTTCGGCTACGGCGTGAAGGGCTTCATCCTGTCGATGATCGAGACCGCGATCGAGATCACCGAGGGCCGCATCGGCGCCGCCCAGATCCGCACCATCCTCGAGCTCGGCAAGGCGATGATGGACCACCCGGTCGAGCTGATCGACGGCGTGGTCGAGACGCTGGACGCGCTGGCGCCGGCGGCCAAGGCGGGGCGGATCCGGCTGATCGTGATCACCAAGGGCGACCTGTTCCACCAGGAGAGCAAGGTCGCCCGCTCCGGCCTCGCCGAACGGTTCGAGAGCGTCGAGATCGTGGCCGAGAAGGACGAGGCGACCTATCGCCGGATCCTGCAGCGCGGCGGCGCGACGCCGGACCGGTTCCTGATGATCGGCAACTCGATGCGCTCGGACATCCTGCCGGTGCTGGACCTCGGCGGCCAGGCGGTACACATCCCGTACCACATCACCTGGGCACATGAGGCGGTGAGCCGGCCGGAGGTGGCGCCGCCCGGCTTCCACACCCTCGACTCGATCCGCGAGGTGCCGGGGCTGGTCAGCCGCCTGCTCGGGTGAAAAAGACCCTGCCTGAAGAAGTTTGGATAGAACCCTGTTTTTATTGTCATTACCGGGCAGGTCCTCGGGTCAAGCCTGAGGACGGCAATCCAGAAGATGTCGACGCTCTCCGGATGCCCGGGTCCAGCCCGGGCATGACAATTAACTTGAACAAACCCTTATAGCGCTCTGCTACGTCGACGACGCCGGCCGGCGCGGCACCACCATGTTCGCGGTCATGATCTGCACCGGCTCATCCGCCTGGTTGAAGGTGGTGATCCGGACCCTGGCCCTGCCGCGGTCGGGGCGCGACTGGGATGGCTGGATCTCCAGCACCTCGCATTCCACCCGCAGCACGTCGCCCGGACGCACCGGCCGCGGCCAGCGCAGATCGTCGGCGCCGCTGCCGATCAGCCCGCCGACGGGCTGATAGGCGCCGCCGACCAGCAGCTTCATGGTCAGGGCGGCGGTGTGCCAGCCGCTGGCGGCCAGGCCGCCGAAGAAGGTCGCCTTCGCCGCCTCCTCGTCGACATGGAAGAGTTGCGGGTCGAATTCGCGGGCGAAGGCCTTGATCGCCTCGGGCGTGACCGCAACGGTCCCCGAGCCGAAGCGCTGCCCGAGCTCGAGATCCTCGAGATAGAGGCGGCGGACGGCGGCGTCTTCAGGCGGCATCGGCGTGTCCTTCATGATCCGGCCCCAGCATGGCGCAGCGCGGCCGATCGCGGAAGTGACCGCCGGCACATGGCACTGGCCGGCCCGGCCCCGATGGTCTACATCCCGCGCATGACCGACACCGGATTGGCCACGCGCAAGGCCGCCGTCGAATTGCTGCGGGCCGTGCTGGCGCAGCGGCGCCCGATCGACGAGGCCCTCGATTCCCATCTCGCCCTGCAGAGCATGGAACCGCGCGACCGCGCCTTCACCCGCCTGCTGCTGACCACCACGCTGCGCCGTCTCGGCCAGATCGACGCGCTGATCGACGGCGCGCTGAAGACGCCGCTGGCGCGCGGCGCCGCCACCGTGCGCGACGTGCTGCGCCTGGGCCTGGCCCAGCGCCTGTTCCTGGCGACGCCGTCCCACGCCGCGGTCGACACCTCGGTCGAGCTGGCCGGCCTGACCGGCTTCGCCGGCATGAAGGGGCTGGTCAACGCCGTGCTGCGCCGGCTGGCCGAGGACGGCCCTGCCCTGCTGGCCGGGCAGGACGCGCCCCGGCTGAACACGCCGGACTGGCTGTGGTCGCGCCTGGTCGAGGCCTATGGCGCCGACACCGCCGCCGCCATCGCCGAGGCGCATCTGCACGAGGCGCCGCTCGATTTCTCGATCAAGGCCGACCCCGATCTCTGGGCGGCGCAGCTCGACGCCCGGCCGCTGCCGACCGGGACGCTGCGGCGCGAGGCCGGCGGCATGGTGCCGGAGCTGCCCGGATTCGGCGAGGGCGCCTGGTGGGTGCAGGACGCCGCCGCCGCGATGCCCGCCCGGCTGTTCGGGCCGGTCGAGGGCCGCCGCATCCTCGACCTCTGCGCCGCGCCGGGCGGCAAGACGGCGCAGCTCGCCGCCGCCGGCGCCGCGGTGACGGCGCTCGACCGCTCGACCCGGCGGCTCAAGCGGGTGGCGGAGAATCTCGAGCGGCTCGGCCGCGCCCCCCC